>NZ_JAFHKK010000025.1 GCF_016937535.1 Sulfurospirillum tamanense
ATTTTCGCGCTATCACCCAAGACAAAAACATTGCCTTTGCTGGATACCTACCAACTCTTGATTTTGTGGCAGCTGCAGGACGTGAAAAAACCAACAGCAACAGCACAAACAATCAAGATGTTTACCTTAACCGCACTGAAATGGCCTTCATTCTTCAGTGGAACCTTTTTCGAGGTGGTGCAGACAAGCTAAACATCAGTCGCCAAGATAGCCGCATTAGCGCTGCGTCTTATCGCGTCATGGAAGCTATCAATGAAAAAACTCTCGAGACAGCTCAAGCATACCTTGCAGCACTCAAAGAGATGAAGCTTCTTGAACTCGCTAAAGAAAACGTAGAAGTACATGACCGCCTTTACAACCAAATCCAACAACGCATTGATGCGGGCATTGGCGCACAATCTGAACTTGAGCAAGCCGCCAGCCGTTTAGCCTTGGCTGAATCAAATCTTGTTGCCACACAAAACAACTTTGATGACGCAGTGGTTAATTTTGAAAAAGTCTATGGCTCCTCTGTTAACCCCGAAGCCTTTAGTGACCCAGCTAACAGCGCAGATATTCCTGAAAACTTTGCCCTCTTGCTAGAACAAGGACAGCAAAACAACCCTTCTTTAAAAGTTCAGCGCGCCAACATTGATGTGGCAACAAAAAATTACCACATCAGCAAAGCCGCATACCTTCCTGTGATAGACTTAGAAGCTAAGCAGTCGTGGAACAAAAACATTGGGGGCGTAGAAGGAGACGATGACTCTAGCTCCATTATGTTGCGCTTTACTTACAACCTTTACAATGGTGGAGCCGATGACGCTACACATCAAAAACGCATCAGCGAACTTGCTAAAGAAAAAGAGGTCTTTAGCATGATGGAACGCCAAAATAAAGAACGCTTGGGCTTAGCGTGGAACGCGTACACCATGATTGACAAACAAATGGGCTACATTGAAAAACACCGTGACCTAAGCGAAAAAACCCTCTCGCTCTACAACGAAGAGTTTGGCCTCGGACGTCGCACCTTGCTTGATATTTTAGATACTGAAGGCGAATACTACGGTGCGCAACGTGAACTTGTTACCGCCAAATATGACAAAATTTTCGCCAAATACCGCATCTTTGAACAAACTGGCACCTTGCTACAAGTAGCGGGTACTCATGGTCTTGAGATGGTTGGCATGGCAGATACGGGTGTTTCCAAGGCGGACGAATTAGACACTATCTCTCACTAATTTTTGCTGTATACTGTCGCATCGTGCAACACCATGTTGTGCGGTGCGCAGGGATTTTAAAGGGAGAGAGATGCCAGAAGAGATTATTAATGCTGTGGGTATAGACCCGCTATTAGAGTGCTTGGTGATTGTTGCCAAACTTCACGGAAAACCTTTTAGTGCTGAATCGCTTATCGAAGGGCTACCTACCGCCAAAGGGCGTGCTGAGCCGGAGCTTTTTTCTATTCACGGCGCTAAAGCTAACTTTTCTCGCGCCGCGGCGCGTGCGGGATTTACCTCCAAGGTTGTTAAGCGCGAACTAAAACAAATCCCTGCCCTTGTACTGCCTTGTATTTTGATGCTCAAAGACAAGCAAGCCTGCATTCTAGATGCGTTTGATGCCAACAAAACCCACGCACGTATCATTGTTCCTGAGTGCGGCGAGGGCGAAACATGGGTGCGTGTAGAGGATTTAGAAAAAGAGTATTTGGGCTTTGCCTTTTACCTCAAACGCATTTACCTTCAATCCGAACGCAAAGACGACGTGCTTGAACAGCGAGAATCCAAACACTGGTTTTGGGGAACACTATGGCGCTCACGCAAGCTCTATAAGGACGTTTTATTAGCATCTTTAGTTGTCAATTTTTTTGTACTTGCTAGTCCCTTATTTGTCATGAACGTTTATGACAGGGTCGTGCCCAACAATGCCGTTGAGACTCTTTGGGTTATGGCCATTGGGGTAGCGGTAGTCTATCTCCTTGATACGGTACTCAAATTTTTACGCGCCTATTTCTTGGAAGTGGCAGGTAAAAAAAGTGATATTATCATGTCTTCCATGATTTTTGAAAAGGTCATGGCGCTCACCATGGGTGTGTGGCCAAAGTCCATTGGCTCTTTCGCGAACAACCTCAAAGAATTTGAATCCATTCGCTCTTTTTTTACCTCCGCCACGGTGTCTACCATCATTGACCTACCCTTTGTGGTAATTTTTATTGTGGTGATTTATTTTATCGGCGGCTCTATTGTCGTGGTTCCTTTGGTGGTCATGCTCTTGCTCCTTGGGTATGCACTGTCCATTAGACAATCCCTTAGTAAAAGTATCGAAAGCGCCTATAAAGCCGCGGCACAAAAAAATGCTATTTTAATTGAAAGCCTTAGCAACATCGAAATGATTAAAACTATGGGTGCCACAGGGCGTGCACAGTTTCAATGGGAAGAGGCTTCGGGGGAGATTGCGCAAAAAGGGCTAAAAACTCGCATTATTTCAAATTCTATTTCCACTATTACTGCTCTTTTGGTGCAACTCAACACCGTTGCAGTGGTAGTGTATGGGGTATATCTGATTCAAGATTTAAGTCTGACCATGGGGGGATTAATTGCAACGGTCATTCTCTCTTCCCGCGCTATTTCACCCCTTGGGCAAATTGCCTCACTAATGGCGAATTACCAACACACCAAAACGGCTTTAACCTCCCTTAATGACATCATGGCGCTTCCTGTGGATAGGCCTCACGGAAGAGAGTACATCAATCGAGAGAAATTTGAAGGGAAAATTGAATTCAAAAACGTCACCTTTACCTACCCAGGAGCCTTGAAACCTGCCCTTGAAAATGTCAGTTTTGTCATTCAACCCAAGGAGCGTGTTGGTATTGTAGGAAGAATTGGGTCTGGAAAAACCACTCTTGAAAAACTGATTCTTGGGCTATATCAACCAAGCTCGGGGAGTATTTTAATTGACGATATTGATATCAGTCAAATCGACCCTGCGGATTTGCGCACCCATATTAGCTACGTTTCCCAAGACATTGTGCTTGCCAATGGCACCGTCAAAGACAACATTGCCTATAAAGCGCCCTACGCTACCGATGAAGAGATTTTAGAAGCAGCCAAGCTAGCGGGCGTAGAAGAATTCATCCGCCAAAACCCGCAAGGATACGAGATGGAAGTGGGCGAACGCGGTGCTGCCCTTTCAGGAGGTCAGCGCCAAAGCATCGCTATTGCTAGAGCGTTTTTGCTCGATGCGCCTATCGTACTTTTAGATGAGCCAACAAACTCCATCGACAACACCATGGAGGCAAAAATTAGAACCCATTTTGCCCGTAAATTTGAAAATAAAACCATCATGCTAATTACTCACAAAACAGCACTCCTTCCTCTTGTAGATAGGCTTATCATTCTCGATAATGGCAAAATTGTCTTGGACGGCCCACGTGATAATGTCTTAAAACAACTCCAAGGAAATGGAGGCGCCCGTGTTTGAGAAACTTCCTAAAATCGACCCTCACGCCGTGCGCTCTGTCTCTAAAAAACAGAGTTATTCTCCCCAAGATTTAGCATACATGAGAAGCCTCAGTGCAGCAGTCTTAGAGAAGTCCACCCTTAGTAGCCGTTTGATTTTGTGGACAATCGCCCTTTCGGTTGCTTGGCTTGTCTTATGGGCAAGTTACGCTTCTGTGGATGAAATAGCACGCGGAGAAGGCAGGGTTATTCCTTCAAGCCGCGTCCAAGTGGTGCAAAACCTCGAAGGAGGCATCGTCGAAGAACTTTACGTGCGCGAAGGGGACAACGTCCAACGCGGCCAACCCCTTCTTAAGATTCAAGACATTCGTTTTGTGAGCTCTTTTCAAGAAAACCGCCTACGCATCCAAGAACTCAAAGCCAAAACCATCCGTTTGTACGCAGAAGCCAATGGTTTGGATTTTGACAGTGCCCCTAGAGACCAAACGCTAGACTCTTCTTTTTTGGACGAAGAAAAAAGCCTCTTTTTAAGCAATAAAATCCAACTTGAAAATGCCATCGAAATCATCAACAGCCAACTGCGCCAACGCACTAGCGAGCTCACTGAAATACGTGCGCGCATTCGTCAGCTCACCCGTAGCCTAAGTCTTCTTAAAGAGGAAATCACCCTCAAAGAACCCATGGTTAAACAAGGAGTTGTGCCTGCGGTGGAGCTATTGCAATTACGCCGCCAGCTCAATGATGCCGAAGGAAGCCTAGAGAGCGCCAAGCTTTCTGTGCCACGCATCGAATCCTCCATTGAAGAGACCCGCGGCAAAATCCAAGACACCGTTCTTGCCTTTCGCAACAAAGCCAAAGAGCAGTTCAACGAAGTTTCTGCCGAACTCATGCTCACTCAGCAATCCATCGGTGCCCTTACTGACCGCGTAGACAGAGCCATCGTGCGTGCACCTGTAAGTGGTACGGTTAAGCAGCTCTTTACCAATACTGTGGGCGGGGTAGTAAAGCCGGGTATGGACATCATGGAAATCGTACCCATTGATGACGCACTGCTTGTGGAAGTGAAAGTCAAACCCTCCGACATCGCTTTCATCCAACTCGACCAACCTGCAACGGTCAAATTTACCGCCTATGATTTTTCCATCTACGGCGGCCTAACAGGTCACGTGAGCCAAATCGGCGCAGACACTATCACTGACGAAAAAGGCAATACCTACTATGTGGCGATGATTAAAACCGACTCTACACACCTAAGTTCTGCTAATGAGATTTTACATATTAAAGTTGGAATGGTAGCCAGTGTTGACATTATCACAGGCAAAAAAACAGTCTTGGACTTTTTACTCAAACCCATCCTCAAAGCCAAACACAATGCCTTACGGGAGCGTTAATTATGATACTTTGTTGCGTCACTTACCCCACTATTTTTGCCCATTGGAAAGCAGCCATTGAAACAGAAAATCCTTTACATGTAAAGGATTTTTCAACATTACTTGAAACCCTCAACACCTCCTCTTCGATGATTCTACTCGTCCATGGAGAATTTTTTGGAGAAACCCCTTTGGTTTCGGGTATTTTGCAACTGCGCACCCATGCCCCAAGAACACGCATTATGGTCTTAGAAGATACCCCTACCTTTGAAGAGGGCAAGCCTCTTTTGCGCCTGGGTATTTTTGGCTATGCCAATGCAAGACTCTCAGCTGCCCATTTACAACAAGCACTTATGCTTATTAGAGATGGGAATATTTGGCTCTATCCTGAATTTTTACTCCAAATGATTCAAGGGCTTCCCCAAACCGACTCTTCGGATTTTCTCACCCAGCGCCTCACAAAGCGAGAATACGAGATTGCTACCCTTGTAGCCCAAGGACGTTCCAACAAAGAGATTGCCAAAATCTCTTTTATCACCGAACACACCGTTAAGGTGCATTTACGTACTATCTTTGAAAAATTGGGTATTCACGATAGGCTCTCTCTGGCGCTAATGTTTCGCTAAAACTAAATTTGACACAAAAATACCACTAAAGAGGAATACCCCTCCTCTCTCCTTTGTCCTATACTGTTCATAGTTAAAAATATCTACACAAAGGATCTACCATGGCAACAGTCGTCGGATTTGTGACACAGATCACAGGAGTCGTAAGAGCAGTTTCAGCGGATGGAACCGTTCGTGTTTTGGTCATGGGAGATCCTGTCCATGCCAACGAAACCCTTGAAACCGTAGGACAAAACAGTGGTGTTAGCGTGCTTTTTGAAGACGGACGCCAAATTGCAATGCAAGGCCAAGAAACTTCTTTGCTAGATGATTCTGTTTACAATGGTCAAGGTTACGCCGAATCTGAAGTACAAGCTATTCAAGAAGCTCTAGCCCAAGGTCAAACCCTTGAAGAAGCTGCCGCAGGTGAAGAAGGCCCAGCGAGTGATGGTGGTTCTGGCGATATCTTTGTCGCTGAGCGTACAGGAGATTTGGGCGATATAGGCTCCTATATTCTCCCTACTGATTTTGCTACCTCACAAGTTGAAGAAGGGGCGGAAGATGGTCTTATCAACGTCGCTCCTACGGTGTTTGATGTAAGTGCTGTGCAAATCGAAGTGCTTGATGGCCAAAACGTCATCTCCGGACAACTCCTTGTCACCGACACAAACCCCAACGATACCCACGAATTTTTTGCTGTTGAAGACTCCTTAAATGTCACCACGCCTGATGGGGTTGCCATTGAGGGTCTTACTTTTGTCCTTAATCTTGATGGCAGTTACACCATCACTGGCGATTTTAACGCTTTGGCTGTTGGCGAAGAAGCTGTTGTAACCTTTCAATACTTTGCCGTCGATAACTTTGATGCTGTCTCCCAAACAGCTACGTTTACCCTAACCATAACAGGCACCAATGACCAGCCTGTGGTGAGTGATGTCAACGCAAATGGCGGCACTTTCTCTTGGTTGATAGGCGGAATTGGCAACGAAGACCAAGGTGAAAATGAAGGTCAAGGTGATTATCCATCGCTTTTAGCAGTACAATCCAATGTCGATCTTGAAACATTGAATGCCTTTATCAGCACAGGTGAAGGCTCAACAACTATTCAGGAATATTTTACCCAAGAACAAGGGTATGACCCATACGATGGCTCCGCACTCAAACTCACCCTTGGTGTCAGTGCAGGAGAAACCGTTGTGTTTAACTGGACGTTTTTTGATGCTGAGGGAGGCGAAGGGGAAAATACAACAGATTTTAATGATTTTTCTTTTGTTGTCATCAACGGTGAAATTATTTATCCTTTGGCAAACTCTGCTCAAGAAGGCAACCAAAACAACGGCACCTTTAGCTACACCTTTAGTGAGGGCGGAACGCATGAGATTGTTTTTGGTGTCATGAACGATGAAGACAGTGCCGTTAGCTCAAGTTTACAAGTCACACACGTCTCTGGTGGAGAGATTATTGACGCTCAAACTGCAGGACATGTTGAAACGCTCGAAGGAAGCAACCTTGTCCACGAATCTGCTGACCCTCAATCAGACACAGAAGACGTATATACAACCTTTGAAGGCACCCTTCCTGCCGTGCAAGATGACGACACAAACGACACCCACACTTACGAGGCAGTAGAAGAATCTTTACATGTAAACAATGAACTTGTTACTGACCTCACCGTTACCGTCAACGCAGATGGCACTTACAGCATCCAAGGCAACTTCAATGCCCTAGCCGCAGGCGAAACCGCCACCGTAACCTTTCAGTACGTTGCCAATGACGGTCGTGGGTTTGATGGCACTGATGGCATCAACGAAAGCTCTATCAGCGAGCCCGCCACAGTAACTCTTACCATCACAGGTACGAATGACCGCCCCGTGGTTGAAGATGTAAGCGATACACAAAACGAAGCCTTAAACGGTCTTAACACTTTCGCAGGAACCCTTGTTGCAAGTGATGAAGATGCGACCGATACACACACTTACGCCTTAGTAGAAGAGAGTGCCACTATCGACAACGAACTCATTACAGAATACAGTGTAGAGGTAAACGAAGATGGCACTTATAGTGTCAGTGGCGACTTCAATGCTTTAGCTACAGGCGAAAGTGCAACCATCACATTTCAATACACCGCCACAGACAGCAGCAGCACGCAAGCCAATGGCGAATCAGACACCTCTGCTCCCGCAACAGTAACACTGGTGGTCACTGGAACAAACGACCAACCTGTAGTTGAGGATGTTACCGCTGTGGTGACAGAAGCATCTTTGCTTGACACGCCACGAGAAGACTCCCGTTATGAGGGACAACTAAGCGCATCTGATGCTGATGCTAGTGACACCCACACCTTTAGCATTGACAGTGGCACGTACCGCGTCAGTATTACTACAGTAGATAGCCAGGGTGCTGAAACTGTCACGACACTTGCTCCATGGGCTGTAAGTATTTTGATGCTTACTAATCAACTCTCCATTGATCTCAACGCCGAAACAGGCGAATACAGTGTTTATAGTACATGGTTTAACACACTTGGTGCCAACCAAAGCATGAGTGTCTCCTTTGATTACCGTGCCAACGATGGTCAAGGCTTTAGCGGTGACTCGGCTCATGAAAACTCCTTGAGCGAAGCAGCAACTGCAACCCTTGTGGTTCAAGGCACCAATGACCAACCTGTTGCATTCCCAGACAATGTTAGCGCATGGGAAGCCTTTTTGGCCAATACGCCTAGCGAAGATGCGATGTTTGCAGGAAGATTGCCTTTTGCTCTCGATGAAGACACACTGGATAACTTCGACCTTACTTATGTTGGCGTTGATGCAGACGAAAATGGAGTGATTGACACAACCACCACAGGACCAGTTGATGATGCCGGTGCTCCCGTGGTAGACCCATCACAAACCGTTGTAACCATTAACCCTGATGGCACTTACAGTGTTGTCAACCCCACTTTCAATGGCCTTGCCGCTGGAGAAAGCGCAACAGTCACATTCCAGTACTACGTCAATGATGGCTCGGGTGCGGTAGCGGGCGCCAACCCACACGAATCTCCTGATAGCGAACCTCAAACCATCACACTTACCATCCGTGGCACCAATGACCGCCCCGTGGTTGAAACCATTAGTGATGAAGAAAACGAGGCCCTTGAGGGCACCAACACGTTCACGGGAACCCTTACCGCGACCGACGAAGATGTCAACGACACACATACTTTCCACTTGCGCCACAACTCCGTCAATTCTGACAATCCACTTGTGACTGGCCTAAGTGTGATCCTCGCGCCCAATGGCGAATACAGCGTCAGTGGTGATTTCAACGCTTTAGCCGTCGGCGAGAGTGCGACCATCACATTCCAATACCGTGCAAATGACGGTTCTGGCTCTCCCCTTTGGGATGAATCACGCTATTCTAGCTACGAAACTGTAACATTAACCGTTACAGGCACCAATGATGCGCCTGTGATTTCTGAACAATCTGTCACCTCAGGTGACGCAAAAGAAGCAGGCGTTGTGACCGATGAGGGCATAACTACACCTGTCGCAGCTGTACAAGCCACTGGTACTTTGGTGGCAACCGATGTGGACAATGGCGCTACATTGACATGGACGGGTGATGACGCAGGTACATACGGAAACTTTGCGATTGACGCAACAACGGGCGAATGGACTTATACCATTGATAGCACACCTGGCTCACTTGCAGACCAACTCGCCCAAGGTGAAACCAAGACAGAAACCTTTACCGCAACCGTCACGGACGAACACGGTGCGACCGATATCCAAACGGTAACCATTACCGTTACGGGTACCAATGACGCACCAATAGCTGAACTTCAAGACGACCTCAACGCCGTTGAAGATGGCACCCTTATCACAGGACAACTTGTCGCCAACGACATCGACAACGATGATAATGCGGCCACATTAACCTACACTCTCGTAGGCGACGCACCTGCTGGCTTTGTACTCAACAGCGACGGTAGCTACAGCTTCGACCCTTCCGATGACGCGTACCAATCCCTTGGCGTTAACGAGACTGCCGATGTCACCTTTACGTGGATTGCCACCGACAGGCACGGAGCCTCCTCTGAACCCCAGGAAGTTACCATTACCGTCACAGGAGTCAACGATGCGCCCGTGGCAACGGATGATGGCAAGCCAAACTTTACCTTCGGCGCTCTTTCTGGCAGTTACTACGCTGTTGATAGCGAACACAATGGCCTAGAGGGCAGCACATACAATAACAACAATAGTTACCTTATTGACAACCTCACTGAATTCAAACACATCGTTGCCACCACCGACCCTGCTGCGACCTTTGAAGCGACAAAAGTATGGTACGGTTATGGCAACAGCAATGGTGTTTCAACAGGCAACAGCCTAGAGGCGTTTTTAAATCACGATGGCGCGTCCCTCAACTACACCGATGGACAAACCAACACCCCTGAGGGCGGCGTACACATCAGCGGAAGCGTATACATCAAAGCAGGTACCTATAACTTTAAAGTTCTTGCGGATGATGGCTACGAAATCCTCGTTAATGGCGAAAGTGTTGCCAAGTACAACAACAACCAAAGCCCATCAACCCGAACCCACGATGCATTTACTATCGACGCAGACGGCTGGTACGACATCGAAATGTACTGGTGGGACCAAGGCGGCGAGTATGTCTTCAAACCTGAAATCAGTGCCGATGGCGGACTAACCTACACAGCGCTTTCCAACGAAGGCACTTATGTTACGCCTGAAGATACAGCCTTTACTTTCCAACCCGAAGAGTTGCTTGCCAACGACTTTGACATCGACGGCGACACGCTTACTATTATCAGTGTAAGCAATGCGGTTAATGGCACCGTTGAACTCAACGAAGACGGCACCATCACTTTTACGCCCGCAGAAAACTTCAACGGCATCGCCACTTTTGAGTACACCATCTCTGATGGTAATGGCGGCGAAGACAGCGCGACCGTAACTTTACATGTAAGCCCTGTAAACGACGCGCCAGTGGCTGTGGATGACGCTCTTGAAACAAGCAAAGATATACCACTTATCATCCCTGTAGCTGACTTACTGGAAAATGACAGCGATGTAGACGGTGACACACTAAGCATCATCAGTGTTGGCGACGCGACCAATGGTACTGTTACTCTTAATGGAGATGGCACCATCACCTTTACACCAACAGGTGGTTTTAGTGGGGATGCAACCTTTACCTACACTGTTTCTGATGGCAACGGTGGCACAGATACCGCAACCGTCACCATTACAATTGACCCAGGCAACAGCGACCCAACTATCACGGTCACTACAGGCAACCCTGAGAATGCCAACGACACTGTATCTGAATCAGGTCTTGCAATCGGCTCAAACCCATCGGCAGCAGCTATTGTTGCTACTGGTGTCTTCTCCATCGCCGATGCAGACGGACTGGACGACATCACCTCCATCACCCTTGCAGGAACCCAGTTTACTGTTAACGCGTCCGATGGTTTTGCTGGCATCGTAGGAGAAAGTGCTGATACCCAATACGGCACCGTGACCGTCACAAGTTACAATGGCAATGGCAACTTTAGCTACACCTACGAGCTAAGCGACCCTGCAACCAATGACGCACCACCTGCACCAACCCACGTAGGCGCACAAGACAGTTTTACAGTTGTTGTTTCTGACGGGGAAGCCTCAGCGGAAGCAACCATCACCATTGACATTACCGATGATACACCACAAAGCTTTAGTAATGAAGCGACCTTAAGTGTTGCTGCAAGCGAAGTACTAGTGGGTGGTTTTGCTGCGGGCTGGGTTAATGTTGACACAACAGGCAACAGCTACACAGGAACCAATCTAGACACAGATGCATATAAAGACAAAATCGAATGGGGAGACCCTGTTAATCCTGGGCAAAGATCTGGGTATGTGTTCACGGACAACGAAGCTTTGCGCTCCAACAATGGTGTGGAAATCGATACAGAATTCACACTTGGAACTTTTATACACAATAACTTCAAAACATGGTCTGGCACCTCTACATTAGAATCAGCCGACCTTGAGGTGAAGTTTATGGTCACTATCAATGGCCAAAGCCACCTCATCACACACACTATTCAGTTTGAACACGAAGAAACTCCTAACAATGACGTTGACCCACTGGAAGATGCAGATGTTGTGACTATTAAAAACGCAACATTCCAAACAGAGATTAACGGTCAAACCTACACCTTTAGTATTCTTGGTTTTGTGGATGGAAGCGGCAACCCTGTCACCACCGTACACACCCTTGAAAACCAAGCCAATTCCTTTGAGTTGGTCGCTAAAATCTCCTCTACTGACGCCTTACCCACTGTTTCAGACAGTGTTGGGCACGTTGGCTCAGACTGGGGTGCAGATGGCGCAGCTAGTGCACAAAGCATCACATGGGAAAATGAGGGAAGCACCATCGAAAGCGGTGCCATCCAAGGCACTTACGGCACATTGACTGTGGATGCAAATGGCAACTACACCTACACTCTTGACCGCGATGTAAAAGACAGTATGGACGCGGATGAAACCTTAACTGAGGAGTTTACCTATTATCTCACCGACGGAGATGGTGACCCTGTGGCTTCCACACTCACCGTTACTATCAACGGCCAAGCCACGCTGGACGCGATTGATAACCTTGCCGCAGTGACCATTGACGAGGTCGCTATTGCTCCTGCACCGACAACCGAAGAGGTATTAGACACATTTAAACTTCAAGGTTCAAGCAATAGTTACAACAACCGTACGCTCACCAAAACAGAGCAGTTTAGTATTGAAGAGGACGCAACAGGCAACCTTAACTTCAGTGTGGACGTGACCACCGTTGGGGGCGGCACAAAAGCAACCTATAGTTGGACGCTCTTTGAGATTGTTGATGGTGTTAAAACTGCCATCAATGGTAGTGGCGCAACCCTCAACAGTGACGGAAGCATTGCGGTTTCTGGCTTGGACGCAGGAGACTATGAGATTTCCATCACCACCAATGTCCACGGCAGGTCTGGCAACTGGTTCTGGGGCTACGACTATCCAAGCGTCGAAGTCAGCGATGTTGACCTCATTGTACAGCCCGCTTCTTACACTGAAACGCAAGCAACGGATGTAAGCGGCAATATCCTTAGCGATGACATGCTTGGTTCTGTTAACACAACCTTGTCTATTTTCACTGAAGGTGATTTTGAAGCCGCAAGCGGCTCAGGCACCACAGTTGCAGGCGAATACGGCACATTGACTATTTTTGCAAACGGCGACTACACCTATACGCCTATCGCTTCGCTTAATAACGTTGGGCAAGTAGAATCCTTTACCTACCAACTCACCCATCCAAGTGGTGCGACCGATAAGGCAACACTTGACATCCGCCTTGATAGCACCACCCTTAACGTAGTCTGGGGCGGAGAAGGAGAGCTTACAGGAACTACCGGCGATGACATCTTAGTGCCAACCCTAGAATCTACACTCATTGATGGCGGGGATGGTCTCGATACCTTGGTGCTTTCTGAGGACATTGACCTTAGCAATGTTCACAACATTGAAATTCTCAAACTTGACACCGATACACCTATCAGCCTTACAGCCGAAGATGTATTTAATCTTACCGATGAAAACAACGTCTTGATTGTTTCAGGTGAAGGCGATGTTCAAATCGCTGTTGACGGACTAGACGATAACGAGGTCTGGACAAAAAATGATGCGGCCAGCACTCCAGAACAAAGCGTCTACGAGGCGGTATACAACGGTAGCGACATTACACTCATTATCGATCAAACCGTCGATACGGACATTCTCTAAATACGCTATGATTAGCGCATGAAAAAGCGCTTTGTCTTAGCTACGCTGACGGCAGCAACGGCTGCCGTCCTTTTTAGTACTTCTGAGTTTATCATTGAGGGCCAAATGCTCGAAAAAGTCGAGAAAGAGTATGGCTTTTTTGCCAAAAACCGTGCATTAGCACTAGTTGGCATGATGAACAAAGCTCAAGGACGTGATGAGCATGAAAAACTCGAAGCAGTCAATGACTTTTTCAACAAAACCCCTTACGGTCTAGACAAAGATGTCTGGGGTGTGAGTGATTATTGGGCAACAAGGCTAGAATTCATCGGAAAAGACAAAGGCGACTGCGAGGATTACGTTATTGCCAAGTACTTTACTCTTTTAGAGCTTGGCATTGACCCCAAAAAGCTTTTTATGGGGTATGTTAAATATGTCCCTTTAAACATTGCTCACATGGTGTTGCTCTACTACGAAACCCCTCGTTCTGAGCCTCTAGTTCTAGACAACTACAACCGCAAAATCTTTCCCGCCTCCACGCGCAAAGATTTAATTCCCGTATACAGTTTTAGCGGCAGCTCCTTATTGGATGCCAAAAATGTACAGCTTGGCAAGCTGCTGCCTGCTAGCACGCGCCAAAAGCGCGCATGGGACGAACTCAAAATCATCAAAAAGGATCAGCCATGAGTCTTTTCAAACAGATGGCTATCACGTTTACACTTTTTTTAGCCCTCGTACTCACTTCGGTGATGGTGCTAAACTTTAACACCGCCACCGAATTCACCCAGCATCAACTCTACACTGAGGCAAAAAATACGGCTCATTCTTTAGGGCTTTCTTTAGCAAAAGCCGCTAGTCCTGACGACTTGGCCCTCATGGAGACGATGATAAACGCTATTTTCGATAGCGGGTATTACGAACGCATAGCTCTTGTTGGAATTGATGATACGCCCATTTATGTGCGCGAAACCAAAGTTCTCCTAAGCGATGTACCCCAATGGTTCATCAACACCATTGAACTAGAAAGTGTCAGCGCCCATAGCGACATCATGATGGGCTGGCACCAGTTTGGCGTCTTGGAAGTCAAAGGCCATACAGGCAATGCCTACCGCCAACTTTACCACACATTTCTAGAACTGTGCAAAACCTTTGCCATCCTCGGCGTGCTTGTGTTTGGCATACTTTACGCTTTGCTTTCGCTCTCTTTGCAATCCCTCAAACGCATCGCTGAACAAGCAAGGGCTATCATCGATAATGCCTTTATTATTGAGAAAAAACTCCCCTTTACCACAGAATTTCGCTCCACCACCGAAGCCATGAATGCCATGGTTGCAAAAGTCAAAGACATCTTTGAACGTGAAAACGAAACCCTCAAGCGTTATCACGAACTACTCTACATTGACGCGCAAACCAAACTCTACAACAGACGCTACATCAACACCACTTTGCCAGATTATTTTCAAACCGACACAGGGCTCTCCCGTGGCGCCTATGCGATGGTGAGTATCGACGAAGCAGAACGCTTCAAGCAAGAGGTGGGTTACGAGCACTACAACACCCTCATTCAAACCATCACAGACAATCTGAAAGAAAAGTTTGGTACGGAAGAAAACATCATCATTGCGCGCCTCAACGAGAGCGATTTTTTTGTTTTAGCGCCCCTAATGGAGCTTGGTGATGTGGCCAAGCGCATGGAAGAGGTCATGAATGCCATTCATACTAATATGAAAACGGAAGGGACGCAAGAAAAGAACACGTATTTTGCCGGCTGTAGCGTTGGTCTTTACCATGAAAACGAAACCCTTAAATCTCTTTTTTCGCGAGCTGATTATGGGATTATGCACTCTAAAAGTGATGAAAATTTTACGGTGTACATCTGCGACAAAGAAGAAGAAATCCTTACTTTGGGTCGTGAAGAGTGGAAAGAAGAGTTGCGCAAAAGCATGGAAGAATCACGCATTCAGTTAGCACGTCAAAGTGTCATCAAAAAAGAAGATGCCGAAGAACACCTCCTTCACGAAGAGGTTTTTTTGCGTTGGTTAGATGGTCAAGGAACCTTGCATGCTGCGGGTCGATTTGTGCCCATCGCCATGCGCCTAGGGCTTGTTGCAACACTGGATCGCTATATGATCGAAAAAGTCTTCGCACACATCAAGGAGCATCCTGGTGCGCCTTCACTTGCCTTAAACCTTAGCGGAGACTTTGTCAAAAACCACGAAAACATACGTTGGCTTAGAGCCCTACTTGATGAAAAAACAGTTGACTTTAGAGAAAAAATATGGATCGAAATACACAATACCGTGGCTTTATACGCGCCAGAAGATACCCTTTTGCTTGCAAAAATGCTTAAAGAAATGGGGTGTCATTTTGGCCTAGACCACTTTACTCTTCCTTCCCAAGGGGCGGCGTACCTTCAAGAGTTACGGCCAGCATACATCAAAGCCAACAGCCTTTATTTGCATGATGTCTTCTATGATACCTTCACTGGAGAGGGGCGAGAGAATTTTACCAATCTTATCCGAAGCCTAGGTATCACACTCATCGCCACCAATACCGAGAACCAAAGCGAGGTTCAAGCCTTATCCTCTATGGGCGTTTCGCATTTTCAAGGCAGACTCATTGCCTCTGCTTCACCTCTTGTTTCGTAGTTTTTTTCTTCTTGGGGCGCTCTTAGTGTTTGCTTGGGGGCGCCCTTTTGTCCTTTCTCCAAGCTTTCTTGCCGCCCAAAAAGCACCTTTGGCTCAGCCCATTTTAAAAGATTACGAACGCTTTATGAACGAAGTTGCATCAGAAAAAGCTTTACATGTAACGCTTGAAAAAGTCAATCATTACCTCAACGCCATCGTTCCCATACACGATGCATACCAATACGCTTCTGAAGATCATTGGGCCACCAGAGGGGAGTTTTTAGCCCAAGGTGGTGGAGACTGTGAAGATTATGCCATCAGCAAATACTACACCCTCAAAGACTTAGGCATTGCACCAAAAACCATGGGGTTATGTGTAGTGCATGACCGCTACAGTGGGGTTTGGCACATGGTTTTGGCTGTTCGTCCGCCAGATTCTACTACACTCGTTCTTGATAACCTCAGCTTCAAAATCCTTCCTTTTTCACGCCGCACAGACCTGCGCCTTGAAGTGTGTATGAACGAAGAACACACGTTTATTATCGACACCAAAGACCGCTGGCAAGCAACAGAGCGTCCTTTAAACTTTCCCGCCTTCAAACAGATGCTAAAACGTGCAAATGTCGAAAAACTCTGGAAATAAGACTCATTTTTTACATTCATTTTACATTCAAATACTATAATGCGAATATTTTTTCTTTAAAGGGCTTATCATGCTACGAACTATTCGGGCGAAACTATATGTGTTGCTGGCGCTTCTTGTGATTGGTTTTTCTTTTCTTGGCTATGAGATTGTCAAGAGTTCTACTTTTTCTAAAACAGCGCTCACGCGCATGTTGTTATTAGGAGAGATTGAGTACCATGCTGCTACCGCCATGGCAGAGCTACGAGGCTACCAAATGTTCCTTTCTCAACAGCGCCTTGATGGCTACAACAATGCGTATCAAAACCTTCAAAAAACCCTTGACCAACTTCTCTCCATTACCCGCTCCACAGAAAACCAAGAACGTTTGCGCAACCTCAAAAACCTTGCCCAAGCATGGGTTAAGGCCAATGAACCGCGCCTTGGTATTTTGCAAACTCACGGGCGTCTAACCCAACAAGAGAGTTTCGCACAAACCCATCCTGCCCAACACCAAACCCTCGCACGCCTCACCCAAGAGTCTGCAGTTACCTTTGATGAATTTATGAAGATCTCCGATGCCTTAGTGGAGCGCATGCGAAACAATAACATTGCAACTATTGAAAAAAATGAGATTTTTCTTGAGGTTGTACTAAGTATCATTGGGCTAATTTTCGTTATAGCGTTTATTGTTATTTCCCGCTCCATTCAGGCTTCTGTGTCTAAAGCCAAAATGGCCTGTGAGCAGATTCAAGCAACCAAAAACCTCAGCACCGTCATTGACACAGGAACAAATGATGAAATCGCCGATGCGATGAGTGCTGTAAACGCCCTTTTGCGCGACCTCTCTAGGGCAATTGATGGAGCCAAACACACCGCCATTGAAAATGCATCTGTGGCCCAAGAACTCTCCAGCACCTCTTTGAGTATTGGGAAGCGCACCGAAGAGAGTGCTACTCAAATGGACCAAACCACCCAAGCCACCCAAGCGGTTGCTTCTCTTTTAAAAACCAGCGAAGAAAGCTCTTCTCACTCGGGTCAGCTCATTCAAACCTCTGCTTCTGAGGTAGATGGAGCAGCTAAAGAAGTTTTGGAAGTCTCAGGCCAGCTTCAACAAGTAGTAGCCCAGCAAAATGAACTTTCTGTGCAACTTGAACAACTTAGCGCACAAGCAGAAGAAGTTAAGGGAGTGCTCATGGTCATTGCAGATATTGCCGATCAGACCAATCTTTTGGCCCTCAACGCAGCCATTGAAGCCGCGCGCGCGGGTGATCATGGTCGTGGGTTTGCAGTCGTAGCAGACGAGGTGCGAAAACTGGCTGAACGCACCCAAAAAAGCCTTGATGAGAGCAATGCCACTGTGGCGGTTATCGTCCAATCCATAAACGGTGCGGTAAGCACAATGCAAAAAAGCGCTAAAGACATTGGGGTTTTAGGAGAAAGAGCTAAAAACACTGAAATCTTGATGCGACAAAGTGTTGAAGGCATCACGCATGCCAAAACCATTGCACTGCAAACAGTGCAAGACGCCAAAAAAGGTGCAACAGAAACTGCCCAAACCCTTAAGCGCATTCAAACCCTCAACGAACTCACCTCCACCAATGCTAGGAGCGTTGAAGAGATTGCAGCAGCAGCAGAGCATCTCTCAAAGCTTTCCGAAACCCTTAGCCATTCGCTCGCTGTTTTTAAAACAGCCTAATAGACTGCGGGGAGCTTTCCCCGCACATCTTCTCTTAAAACGCCAGTATCCTTTAAGTCCCATATAGGTAAAATGCAAACAATAACTTTTCTTAAAGGAGAACAACTATGTCATTTACATTACCTGAATTACCCTACGCTCCCAATGCTCTTGAACCCCATATCAGCGCCAACACGCTTGGTTTTCATCACGGAAAACACCATCAAGCCTATGTTACTAATCTGAACAACCTCATCGAAGGTACCGAACTTGCTAGCCAAACTCTTGAGGAAATCATCCAAGCTGTTGCGGGAGATGCTAGTAAAGCCGGCATCTTCAACAATGCCGCGCAAGTGTGGAACCACACCTTTTACTGGCACTCCATGAAACCAAACGGCGGTGGCGAGCCCACGGGAGCCATAGCTGCAAAAATCAAAGAGGTATTTGGTGATTTTGAAGCGTTTTTAAAAGAGTTCAAAACCGCAGGTGCAACACAGTTTGGAAGCGGATGGGCGTGGTTGGTACTTGAAGGCGACACCCTCAAAATCACCAAAACCCCCAATGCAGACACCCCTTTAGCACACGGACAAAAAGCCATCCTCACAGTGGACGTGTGGGAACATGCCTACTATCTTGACTACCAAAACAGACGGCCTGATTATTTGGAGACTTTTTTCAAGCACTTGGTTAACTGGGATTTTGCCAACGCAAACCTCAGCGCCTAAACAAAGCGGGCATTGCGCCCGCTTACATGTAAAGGCCTTACGCTTTTTTCAAAAACTCTGTTTTTAACACTACTGTGCTCTTGCCAATGCGGCACTCTACTTCGTTTGCATTGCTTGTAAGACGAATGCCTTTGATGGCTTCACCACGCTTGAGGGTTTTTGGCATTCCTTTGACTTTTAAATCTTTTACCGTCATTACCGTGTCGCCATCGGCTAAGATATTTCCGTTACTATCACGTGTTTCCATAAACTTCCTTTAGAATAAAGAGGGCATTATACCAAGTCTTACACCCTTTACATGTAAAGCAATTTTGCCATCTTTTTTTAAAGCAAGGGTATGTTAAAGTTAAACCCGTTGTTGCAAATCTAACACTGGCAGTGCCATGAACTTCAAAACCTTTGCGTTTTTTGGAATCCCTAAAAATCATCCTCTCTCTCCTGCTCTTCTAGAGCGCGTCAACCTAGAGCGTGCTCGCGTTTATTTTGGCAATACCATGGGAAATATTGCCTCTTTGATTGCAGGTACTGTCCTAGCTTCTGGCGTGCTTTATACCCTCGATGTTTCTATTTTGGTGATTAGTTGCTGGGCTTTGGTGCTTTTTTTTCTTGGCGGACTCGCGTGGAAATATGAAAAAAATGTTCTTGCCAAGGGGTTACATGTAAACACTATCTACACCCAAGTACCGCTTCGTATTGGTATTGGATTTTTGATTGGTGTTGTGTGGGGGTTGTTTGCTTTTATTGTACCTGCGGATTCATACTTGGGGTTTTCTCTCTCTTTTATCGCTATTTCCACGTTGGTGATTATTGGGATGCTGAGCTTTAGTGTTATGCCTGTCCAGTTTTTTACCCACACCTTAGGGGCGATGCTTCCTTTAATGTGGCGGCTTTTTGATATGTATATCCAAACAAAAGCCTTTTTTTACCTTATCCTTTTGGCCATTGCACTGGTGTGGCAAGTAGTACTGCTGCTCAAAGCCCGCACCAATTCCATTACCGCCATTCGCGCCATTATCTTGAATGAAAAACTTAAAGACGAAGTTCACCGCTATGCCAAAGCCCAAGAACACATCGAGTATTTAGCCTACCACGATCACCTCACAGGTGCATGGAATCGCCGTTATTTTGAAGGTTTTTTAGAAGATTTACTATTAAAAGCGGGACTGAAGAATCAACACGTGGGCATCCTTGTCATCGACATCAATCGCCTCAAACCCCTAAACGACCACTATGGGCACCATTATGGCGACCAACTTCTTGTTTCTTTTGTCAAACACCTCAAACAACACCTCAAAAAAGAGGCACTTTTGGCCAGAATCGGGGGTGATGAATTTGTTGTTGTGCTCCCGTATGCCAACTCCTTGGAGGCGCTTTTAGACCAAGGAAAGCGCCTTAAACATGCCCTTAATACGGCGTATTTGATTCACGATATTTCCGTCTCAAGTAGTGCCAGCATAGGGTATGCGCTCTTTCCACAAGACGGTCAAGAGATGGATACACTCCTTGCTACTGCTGATGCGCGCATGTATGAGGATAAAAAGGCTTTTAATATTTTTGAAGGTTGATCGAAGTGTTTCTTGACTAGAATAATTCTCTTCTCTTCCTCAGATACGACGAATTATTTATTTATAAAACTATTACGTGAAAATTATTTTTTTACCAAAGCATTTAAAAAAGTACAAAAAAAGTATCGAAAAATCCATTTTTTTTCTCATTTCTTTTGAGTATAATCACCTTAAACAATAATTATACTCAAAATCTAGAGTAGGATATTAATATTATAAGCCACTTTTTCTCTTAATTGACGAAAAATACTTGAATCGTACCAAGGAGGATTCATGACCATGCCAGCATACATCAACCCTAGCTATATCCTTAGTAAAGAGATATTTCGTGTGCGTAGAATTGATTTTATCGACCCAGTTCCTTTGCACAAACATGGGTGTTATGAGCTTTTCTTTGCCCTCAAAGGCGAAGCGCGCTTTTGTATTGATAATGAATCTTACTTCATCAATCAGCCTTGCCTTTTTTTGGTTTACCCCAACCGCGTTCACGGATGGGGTAAACCATCAAAGACTTACAAGGTTATGTATTAAAGTTTGACGCGACTGCTTTTACTGACCCTTCTTTTCTAAATCGTATCTCAGCCTTTCAAAGTGACCTTGTTTTTTTAGAAGACCGCGAAAAAATCATGATGATCCACAATACCTTTAAAGCCCTAGAGGATGAGTATCACACATCTCTTTCCTTTAAAGAACACACCATTAACAGCCTTTTACAAATTTTGCTCGTCTACATTCAACGTTGTGTTCCTTCGGCACCAGCCTCGCAAGCTAGCCAAACCCTCATTGCAAAACTCAACGAAGCCATTGCACACAACCACTATGCCCTCGCCAAACCCACCTTTTACGCCAAAAAACTCAACACAAGTGTTCGTCTTCTCAATAAAGCAACCAGTGAAGTGGCCGACCAAAGTCTGGGACAATACATTCGTAACCAAACCCTTCAAGAAGCTAAGCGCCTCCTCTCTTTTGAAACCATGACATGTAATGAAGTTGCTTATTGCTTAGGATTCTCAGACCCTGCATATTTTAGTCGCTTCTTCAAACGAGAAGTTGGCGTCGCACCAAAAATTTTTCGCAATGGGTCTTAAAAAGTACAAGTTTTTGTATTTAAAATCCATTTTAAAAAAATTAACTAACTGATAAAATTAATCTTGAAATTATATTTTCAGGAGGAAGTTTTATGAAAAAGTCTACTGTCGTACTTCTTAGTACTGTTTTGTGCGCATCACTTGCCAGCGCTAAAGTTCAACATGTTTTCGAACCCGCAAAAGACACATCCGAATTTACCGATGTAGAGTGGAACTGGAAGGCGGCCCTTTCGTTTTACTATCAAGGGCTAACACAGGACTACACACCTGTAACAGGCACCGAGGAAGAGATTGGAAATGGGCTAATTCTCCCTAATGCCAATCTTGATATTTACGCTAAAATCATGAGTGGTTTTAATGTCAAATTGCAAACCATGCTTTCTTCTAGCCATCACCCTGAAGCTTATGTCAAAGGTGGTTACGCGACCATTGACAACCTTGATTTTATTGCTCCAAGGTTTCTTGAGGGTTTAATGGCCAACACTACCATTAAAATCGGGGTTAATGACATCAACTTTGGTGATGACCATTACCGCCGTACTGATAATGCTGATGTTATGAGAAACCCTTTTGTGGGCAACTTGGCTGTTGAGTCTTACATGCAAGCCTTTCATGTAGAAGTATTGCACCGTTTGCCAACACTCAACGCGTTTGTTGTGGGCGGTCTTACTAATGGCAAAGCACAGCCCAATAATGTTGTAAAATCAAATGACACCGACGATGCCAAAAATGCCTCTTATGCTCTTTATGGCAAAGTAGGTTTTGACAAGCAGCTCAACGATGCCTTGCGTGTGAGGGTTACTGAGTCTGTTTACTGGCAAGAAAAAACAGCTCGTGGAGATTTATATTCGGGAGATAAAAGCGGGGATGTTTTTGCCAATATCTTTGGGAAAGCTGCCAAGGATACTTCACAACAAACATGGAATGCAGTGTCAGGCTATGCTGATATTTTTGCCTCCAAAACAAACTTTTTTGTCAAATACAACGATACAGAATTTTACGGTCTTTATGAAATTGTTGATGGCAAAAAAGCCGATGGCAAAAGCATAGATATGAACCATTATGCGTTTGATATTGTACAGCGCTTTGCTAACGACCGGTTTTATTTAGCAGCTCGTTACGAAAATGCTGTAGTTAAGCATGATGATGCAGTTCGCGACTATGGTGATGCAGAACTTACCCAATATCAACTCACCGCTGGTTGGTTCTTGTCTAAAAATGCCGTCGCTAAAGCTGAATACATCAAACACGAGCGTAAAAACTTTTCTGATTACGGCGGCAACGGGAAGGCAGAGTTTGATGGCTTTATGATTTCAGCAGCCCTTAATTTTTAATACCCTCAGGAGAAAGTATGAAAAAATTTATGGTTAATATTTTATTTCTTTCAAGTATGTGTTTTGCACAAAGCAGTGTTGAAATTCACGGAACTTCAACACTGCACGACTGGAAAATGGTCTCTCAAGCCATCGACGTGGGTGCGTTTGAGAGCGAAGGCGGGGTGATTTCAGCCCTTGATGTGGGGGTGCAAATTGAAACCCTTAAAAGCGGCGATCCGGGCCTTGATAAAAAAGCCTACGAAGCCCTTAAAATCGACAAAAGCAATGTCATCACCTTTTCCCTTAAAGAGCACAACATGGAAAACAAAACCCTCCGCGGTGTTTTTAAAGTGCTCGACATGGAGCGAGAAGAAATCCTTACTCCCGAAGTTATCGAAGTAGACCGTGTGGCGGGAAGCTTTGAGGTAAACATGACAGATTTTGGCATCACGCCACCTTCGGTTATGTTTGGCGCCATCAAGTCTGGCGATGCTGTTACGGTGAAGTACGACATCCAAAAATAGTTGACTTCCACACTCCTTAGAAAAACACCGAGGCTAGGCTAAGAGCCTCGGTGACTCCTTTATTTCCCAAAAACCTCTTTCAAGTACCCACTAAAACGCTCCCACGACTTGCGGTCAGCTTCGGCATGGTAACGGGGTGTGCCAAACACACTAAACGCATGGGGCGCACCACTGTACGTGTGCATTTCATGGGAAATGCCTGCACTTTCAAGCTCTTTAGCAAAGGTGGCAAACTCTTCCATACTAATGGCCGTGTCTGCGGTTCCGTGAAACACAACCACTTCACCCGTGATGCCTTCCACGCTTTGCCCTTGTGGCGTAGCCAACCCTCCATGAAAAGGTACAAAGGCTTTAAGTGGCGCACCTGAACGAGCAAAGTCTAATATCACCGTACCGCCAAAACAATAGCCGATGCCTATGGCGTTATCTACATTTGCGCCCACCCGCTTTGCCGCGTCAACACCTGCTTGTAAAATCGCGCGCATCTTGAGGCGGTCGTTGTACAAATCCCCTGTCAATGCGCGCCGTTTTTCCACCGTGTCGGCGACAACGCCTTTACCAAACATGTCCACCGCAAAGGTCGCATAACCCATCTCATGCAACATGCTTGCGCGCTTTTTTTCGTACCCATCCAATCCATCCCAATCGTGCACCAACAACACTAAAGGCGCCGTTTTATGGGGTGAGGTATAGTACCCCTCATACGTCTTGCCCTCTACTTCATACACCACAGGCGCCCCATTGGCAAAGGCCAACACGCCTGCACAAATCCATCCTACGATACTTCGGGTCATGGTCGCTCCTTTAAAATTAACGTGGTATTTTACGTCAATCTTAACCCTCCTTGACCAAAACCCTCTTAAATCTTTTGGGCTAGTCTTAAAAAGTAATACGCCCTTAACACGTCCTTGTTATTTCTCAAACAAAATCTTCCCGTACCGCCCTGCCCACCAGCCAAATACCCCTAACCACGCTAGAGCACTTAGGCCAATAAGGCTCATGTAATGGCTAGGCACCAAGTCCGCGCCCACGCGCAACAGCGTCATGGTTTGCACTAGCCCAAACAGCGCCACCGCGTAGCCATCGGCCACGGGCGTGCGCCCTGAGTGGCCCAACAACACCCGCGTGCCAAAGCCAATAAGCACGGTTGTAAAATACCCAAGTGCTAAGGCATGCAAGGGTGCATGGCCAAAATGCCACCCCAAATCAAACCACTGGGAAAGCCCGTGGAGTGTGAAAAGCAAAAAGCCCACAGGTGCCCACCAGATGGAGAGAAACAGCACCCATAAAATAGGCGGAGACTGGCGAAAGGGGAGTTTCCACCGCACCAGTTCGAGGGTAATAACTCCAAACAAAAGCCCATCGGCAAGCAAGGCATTAAACCCCAACGACTCTAGCGCCACTTTAAGCAAAAGCCCGCCAAATACCACAGGCAAAAAGTACGTGGACTTGCGCACTTCGTACCCTTGAACGCGGTTAGCCGCAAAGAAAGGAATCATCTTTTGTGAGACCACGATGACCACCAAAAAGAGGTACATGTAAAAGCTCATGGTGAGCGCTACATGTAAGGTCGGTGCAACAAAAGAGGCAAAAAACAGCACTTGGGCGAGTGCGCCAAACGCAAAGGCAACTAGCATCCACGAAGTGTCTTGTTTATTAGGCACGCTACTTTGACGCTGAAAATCCCACAGCACCCACACCAACTTTCCATACCCCACAAGCACAAGCACCATGGCAAGCAACGTCCATGCTTCAGAAACAAAACTAAACACCGCCAACCCCACGCCGCCAAGGTTCAAGGCCAATGCGGGCCACAAATAAGCGGACTTTGGCGCACTGGGACGCGCAAGGTAACGGGGAAAGGTAGTGAGCAAAAAGCCCACAAAAAACTGCGTAAACACCACAAATGCCATGGCATAGCCGTGGTAAAATTCGGGCCTTACATGTAAGGCAATCCACCCGCCATACTGCATCCCAAGCAAAGCCACAAACACCACCCCTTGCACAATACCCGCAAAGAAAAACAACCGATGGGGCAAGGCTAAGAGGTTTTGCCACGGCGACGTTTTGGGGCTTGGCGGGGGCGTGAGGCTACTGACAAAAACCACAGCAACTCGCTCCTTGGTTTGCCGCCGCGATGGCTTTTTGGAGCGCCTCCTCATAGTCTGGTTCATCCGTAATCTCTGGAACGATGTGCTTGTACACAATGCGACCATCTTTACTGACGATGAAAATAGCCCGCGCACACAACCCTTCTAGCGGCCCGTTTTCAATGAGCACACCGTACGCTTTGGCAAAGGCTTTGGCTTTAAAATCGCTCACAAAGGTGAGGTTTTCCACCTCGGAGCGGTTGCAAAAGGAAGCCGCCGCAAAGGGTAAGTCCATAGACACAAAGATGCCCTCAATGCCTTCTTGCTGGGCCAAACGCCTACTAAATTCATGGGCTTCTTTGGCGCACGTGGGCGTGTCAAAGGAAGGGGCGGTGAGAATGTGGATGGTGTTGCCCTCCATCCCAACGGTTTTTGGCTCCAAATGCGGGTCAAGAAGGGTCACAATGGGTGCGGGATTGCCTAGTTCTTGAAATGCGCGCCCAAGGCGCAACCGCTCCCCTTTAAATGCCGTGTAATCGGCTTTGTCTTGAAATACCATGCATGTCTCCTTATTTTTAGGAGTCATTTTATCCGATTAACCATGGGCACCGCATTGATATACATCAAAGTTCTCGAAGGTCGTTTGGAATAAAATGAGGCACTAAACACTGGAGAATCCCCATGCAACAGCCTTTTAGCACCGTCCTTTCCCTCAAAATTGGCGCCGTCCAAACCACCTTCCTTCCAGACTCAAACCGCAAAACAATGGTCTCTGCCATAGCCAAACAACCCGTGCAAAGCGCCATAGTTTCGCTTTTGGGGTTTGAAGGAGACGAACACGGCGACCCCGCGCACCACGGAGGCATTTACAAGGCTGTTTTTATGCTAGGAACCAAAACCTACGCCGCCATCAATGCCCTGTGCGAGAAAACATTTGACCCGCTTTTGGCCACGCAGTTTGGAGAAAATATGGTTTTTTCTGACATAGGAGAAGAGGATATTTGCGTGGGAGATATTTTGCGCGTGGGCCAAGTGCGCCTCTGTGTCACCCAACCCCGCCAACCCTGCTGGAAACTTGGTGCAAGCACCCGCATCCCCACCATGACACAAACCATTTTTCACCACGGCCACACAGGCTGGTACGCCAAAGTCCTCCACGAAGGCCACGTGCAGGTGAACGACACCGTGGTGCTAGAAGAGCGCCCCTTTGCAACCCTCTCCATCCGCGCCCTCAACCAAAGTTTACTAGACCCCAAAACACACAAAGCGCTCATCCAAGAAGCCCTAACTTGCGACGTGCTTGGCCCCTCTTTTAAAAGCGCACTTGCCAAAAAATCGGGAGGCGAGGCGGTTGACTTGTCTTATCAAACCTTCTAAAGAGCGTGAATGAGCGGATTAAACGCTTTGGACGAGAGCGTGACGCGTTGGCCTACATGTAAAGAGTGCACTTCTTTTTTGCTAGAGACGACTTTGATGACGTCTTGGCCGATGAGTACACTCACCACAAACACGATGTCGCTAGGTTCGATGGCGACCACTTCGCCGCTAAATTTAAACTTCCCGCTGATGTTGGCTCCGCCAAAAATCTCCGCGGGCACCCCTTGCGCAACCACCTTTCCATTGTCAAGCTCGATGACTTCTTGGGCAAGTTTATAGACCTCTCCCACATCGTGACTCACCAGTAATGTAGTGAGGCCAAAGTGCCGTTGCACCCGCAAGAGTTCGTCTTGCAACTTAGCACGCATAGCAAAATCAAGGGCAGAAAGCGGCTCATCCAAAAGCAAGATGTTAGGTTCTCGCACCAATGCGCGCGCGAGGGCAACGCGTTGTTGTTGGCCGCCTGAGAGGGTGCTTGGTTTTTCGTTCGCCAAGGCTTCAAGTTCCATAACCTCTAGGACTTCGTTTACCTTGGATTTTGGGGTCTCTTTTTCCAATGCGTAGAGCAGATTTTCCCTCACGCTCATGTTAGGAAACAATGCGTAGTCTTGAAACACAAAGCCTACTTTGCGCTTTTGAGGCGGGAGGTTGATGCCTTTTTCACCGTCAAACCACGTTTCACCGCCTACGACGATGCGCCCAGAATCGGGTGCAAAAAGTCCCGCTATCATCTTTAAAATGGTGCTTTTTCCCGCCCCACTTTTGCCAAAAAGGACGTTCAAAGAAGCTTCTTGAAGCCTTACATGTAAGGCCATTTCGATAGGACCATCCGCACCTCGAAGGGTTTTATTGAGCAAGAGTTCATTCATCGGATTTCCGCCTTTAAAAAGTGCTTATTTACAGCGTACACAAAGAGTAAGATGGCAAAAGAGATGGCAAAAAGTGTCAATGCGTACATGTTTGCAAGGTCATAATTGAGCGCTTCGACTTCGTCATAAATCGCGATACTTGCTACTTTGGTTTCTCCTGCGATATTCCCGCCCATCATAAGCACCACGCCAAATTCCCCCACCGTGTGGGCAAAGGCGATGACGATGCCCGTTAAAAGCGAAGGGCGAATGTTGGGTAAAAGCACGCGAAAAAGGACGTTGAGTTTGCTTTTGCCTAGAGTATAGGCCGCGTCCATGAGGTTTTTGGGCAGTGCCGAAAACCCGCTTTGGATGGGATGTACCATGAAAGGAAGCGAGAAGATGATGGACGCCACCACCAAGCCCTCAAAACTAAAGACCAACCGCAAATCAAAGGTCTCATCAAGCCATTTGCCCACCCCATCGCGCGGGCTAAAAAAGACAAGCATGTAAAACCCAAGCACGCTGGGAGGAAGCACCAAAGGCATGGAGACGATAGCCTCAATGACAGGCTTAACGCGAGTTTTCGTAAAAGCCAAAAAATACCCCAACGGCACCCCAATAAACAGCAACAACACCGTCGTAACCCCCGCAAGCTTGAAGGTCAAACTCATGGTTTGCACAAACCCATCATCTAACATGTTTGACCTTTTGGAGTGTGACTTCGTTGGCTTTGACAAACCACATAAAGGATTTTCCCACCGCAACATCAAGGCGTTTTAGGGATGCCGTGGTAATCATGGACACTACTTCGTCCTCCCCAAACGCAAACCCCACTTCGCTCACCAATTCTCCTTGATTGACCCATGCCACGGGGCACACAAAGGCATTGGCCGCGCTCACGGTGGAGTGTGGCGTAGCGATGAGCACTTCGCTCTCTTTAAACAACACTTGCACAAGCGTCCCCTTTTCTAAAGGCGCAAACGCGTCAATGTCGACCATCAGTGCGCGCATGGGTTGCCCGCTAACCTCAAGACTCACTTGCGCCAACAAACCAACTTGCTGCACACTCACTACCGTAGCACGTAAGCTATTCACCGTTTTTCCTTGGGTTGCATGGTCACTTTAACGTCCTTTGGTTTGGCAAAATAGGGCGAAGAGGTCACGAGCAAATCCACCCCGCATGCAGCGGTCGCTTGGGCATTGTTCACGTTAATGCCTCCCGTGGCGGAAATGAGCACATGGGGGAATTTTTCTTTCAGTTCCACGCACCGTTTTAGCTCTTTCTCACCCATCTTTTCGCACTGTAAAATGTCTGCGCCAATTCTAGCAAAGTAGAGGGCTTCTTGGAAGTTTTCCACTTCGACGGCGACTTTTTTCTCTAAAAACTTTTGTTTAAGCTCCCAAAAATGGCGCGCAAGGGCTTCTTTGTCGCCCAAAAACACGCGGTGCTGAGCAAACACCAACACCGAATCATACAGCCCCAAGCGGTGCGGTGAAGCGCCCCCTGAGAGCACGGCGGTGAGCATCATCTTTTTAGTGCCTGGAAAATGTTTGCGCGTGGTGACCACTTCTACGTCTGCATTTCCCCGCTTGGCTTCTTGGACGAGGGCTTTGGTGTAGCTCGCCACGCCGCTTAGGTGTTCTAAAAGATTTTGCGACACCTTCCACGCTTGGTGCAAGGCCTTCGCATTGCCGATACACTGCAAAATGCGCTCCCCCGCCCCAACCGCTTCGCCCTCATGAACGTCAAAGCTAAAGGCCAGTCCCAAGTGCTGCAAAATCTCTTTCACAGGCGCACACCCGCTTAGCGTCAAGCTCTCTTTGGCGCGCATTTCCATCACACCACTGCACGCTCCGATGCCCAGTCCAAGGGTCGTGATGTCCATCAACCCTACGTCTTCTTCTACGTACACATTGCCCATTCTTTCCTCTTTACATGTAAGCTAATTTTTTCAATCCTAAAAAGATGCCCACCGACACGAGCGCTAAAACAATTGCGAGTATAATAGCCTTTTCTAAGTCTCCTCCAAAGGCGTGGTTGTAGATAGCCAAAGAGAGGGTGTCGGTTTTACCGATGATGTTGCCCCCAAGCATCAGCGTGATACCCACTTCGCCCAAAGAGCGTCCAAAACCTAAAAACAAGGCGATGAGGATGACTTTCTTACTGTTGGGCAAGATAACCCGCAGGAGGGTTTCAAGCTTCCCTTTTCCAAGGGTGTACGACGCTTGGGCGTAGCGTTTGGATTGTTCGTCGATAGCCGATTGAATGGGTTTAACCACCAAGGGCAAGCCCGCCGCAAACGAAGCGATGAGCACACCCCAAAAACTAAAGATAACCTCCACACCCCACAAGGCTAACGCCCCGCCAAGCCAACCGTTTTTCCCCAAAAGCAAGAGCAAAAACAACCCCAGTGCAATGGGTGGAAAAACGATAGGGATGCTCACCAACAGGTCAACAACCCCCTTTAAAAAACTCTTTTCACCGCTTAAATACGTAGCCAATCCAACTCCCAAAACCAAATGCAGCGCCACCGTCCATGCGCCTACATGTAAGGAAAGCAGTGCAGGGCCTAGGAACCAGTCCATAAGGCTAGAGTCCGTGTTTTGTGAGGATGTGGCGCGCTTCTTGGCTTTTTAGAAACGCCACGAACAAGTCAGTCTCGGGGCTTTGTTTGCCCTCAAGCACAACAGCGATGATGCGGATTGGCGCGTAAAGGCTCTCTTCAATCACCACACGGTTGCCGACTTTTTGGGCAATGCCAAGGTAGTCGGTTTCGTTTAAAAACCCCGCGTCCACGTCGCCACTAAGCAGATACGAACTCACTTGCGGTACGGTTTGCACCACCACCAGTTTCTCTTTGAGCGCGTCAAGATGGGGCGTCAAAAAGGTGTTGGCCGCGTTGCCGTAAATGGCCCGCTTGGGGTCAGGCATGGCGATTGTGGCGATTTTCTTATCAAAAAGCGTTTTCACCGTGCCCTCTTTTTCTTTAGCAAATACGAGTACCAGTTTGCCTTTGCCCAGTTCCACTACTTCCTCGTACTTGACCCCAAGGCGGGTGATAAATGCTTCGTCCCCAAAAAAAAGGGCTACTTTGTCCGTATGGTCAAGTTGCTGTTTGATCTGCTGCATGTTGCCAAAAATGGGGTTGACGCGCACACCTGATTCTTTCACAAACAGTTCCAAAAGCTCCGTGATAGGACGCTTGTAGCCTGCCCCACCCGCAATCACAAGCTCGCCCGCTACAAGGGTGAAACTCAACAACGCGGCAAGAAAAAGCGCTCTCATTGGGGCACTCCAAAGCCGTATTTTACAAACACGTCTTGGGCTTCTTTGGTGAAGATAAAGTCTGCAAAAGCGAAGGCAGTGTTGTTGTCTTTGGCGTATTTAGTAACCACAAACCCTTGTTTGATGGGCTCATACAACGCCTGGTCCACCTCCATGTACTCTTCAGGTTTTGCGGTATTTTTGATGAGTGAAAACGCCACTAAGCCAACATCTGCCGCACCCGTGTCCACAAACTGCACGCTCTGCCCGATGTTTTCCCCTTGGGCGATTTTACCCTCAACCGCCTTACTAAGGCCAGCATTTTCGATGATTTGCATCGCCGCAACCCCATAAGGCGCAACCCGTGGATTGGCGATAGAAATGTTTTTTACCTCGGATGCACCAAGTACACTTAAGCCTTTGGCCACCAAGGCAGGATTGTGTGAATATAACGCCACCGTGCCAAGCACAAAGGGTTTTGGGTCGCTAATAGCGTCGCCTTGTTTGGCCAACGCTTCTGCGTAGCCCATGTTTGCGGCAAAGAAAAGGTCGTACTTGAACCCGTTGGAAAACTGAGCAAAAGCTTTTCCTGAGGCACTGTAGTACATGTTCACTTCGGCGTTTGGATTGGCTTTTTTAAACAACGCAACCACTTCTTCCATGGCAAGCTTTGTACTTGAGGCGGAAAACACCGTGATTTTCTCTGCAAAGACCGCACTGCAAACGAGCAAAATACCCAGCATTAACTTCTTCATCTTCACTCCTTAGCGTTATGTATTTGAAAATATAACGCTACTTCCCTTAAGTGCTTCTTAGCATCCAATAATGACATCACTGGGGTCAAAGCTCGCCCAGAGCGTGTCGCCTTTTTTGCACAAGGGAAAGCCCTCTTTTATTCCCGTAGCCACAAGGCTTTGCGTGCCACACAGCAAGGTAAGCTCTGCCATGCTTTCACATTCAGAGAGTGCAATCACCGTTCCTTTGAGCACATTATGCGAAGGATGGCAGGTTTTAGGGGAAGCGTGAAGCGTGAGCCACGACGCTTTGATGATGGCGTACATCCTTTGCCCCACACTTAGCCCAAGTTCTGCCACACTCGTTTGGGTGATGTGTGCGTCAAGGGTCGTGTCTGCATCTAGTCTTAGGGTGAGTTTGGTGTTTACATGTAAAGGGGTGATGGCTTCTAAAAGGCCCTCTAGTTGGTTGCGCGCACTGGTGCGAATAGCAGGGCGTGAAAGCAACTGCATCAACCCCCTTGCGTCATCCAAGTGGGGTTCTATGGCATCAAAAAAGCTTTTTTGTGCCCTCTCTAGGGTTTCAAAAAGGGCGATGTAATGGCGCGCTTTGGGTGTCAGAGCCGACCCGCCCCCGCCTTTGCCGCCCGTGCTTTTTTGGGTGAGGGTTTCGCCTGAGAGTGCTTCCATCTCCCTCATGCTGTCCCACGCGGCTTTGTAGCTCATACCCATGGCTTTGGCGGCTTTGGCCAACGAGCCGTGGGTGTCGATGCTTTTGAGAAGTTCGATGCGTCCTTTGCCAAAAAACCCGTGATTATGCTTGTCAATCCAAAAGGCTGCGCCCAGTTGCAATTTTTCCATCATCTCTCCTCGTTATGTAAAAAAAAGTATAATGAAAAAAGCTTTACATGTAAAGAAAAAATGGGGTAAGATGACGTAAAAAAGGAAGCGCATGGCCCACTACAACCTTTTTGCCCCAAAACCCCCTTTAAACAATGAAGAACACGCGACCACCCTCCTCTCTCACTCCAACGCCAAAATCTTCCACATCGTCTCGCCGCCCCACTTTCAAAGTGACCTCTTTTGTCAAAACGAAGACGAATGGGTGAGCTTACTCCAAGGGGAGGCGACCCTTGCGATTGAGGGAGAACTTCACGCCTTAAAAGCGGGCGACACCTTGCTTATCCCCGCCAACACGCCCCATCAGGTGATAGACACGTCTGAAAAACCTTTGGCCATGTGGTTAGCGGTGCATCTTTACATGTAAGGGTGTGTAAAAAGGATTACTCCTTAATTTTGTGTATAATATTTTATATTATGTGAAGGTAACACCATGGTAAAAAGCGGCATCATCGCCAGACAACCCATTCTTTCGCGCAGTGGAAAAGTCTATGGTTATGAACTTTTGTACCGCAATTCCAACACCAACACGGCAGATGTGTTTGATGACAACCAAGCCACTAGCAGTGTGCTTGTGGCAGCTTTGACCACCTTTGGCCTTAATAAACTTATCGGCGACAAAAAAGCTTTCATCAACGTAGGCAAAGACCTTTTGCTCGACCCCATTCTTGAAATCATCCCCAAAGAGCGCTTTGTGCTAGAAATTTTAGAAGACGTAGAGATAGACGAAGCTGCCAAGGAGCGCATCGCTTACCTTCATGCGCTTGGCTACACCATCGCCATTGATGACTTGAATACCCAAGAGGAATTGATTAAAAATTTTGAGCCCATTTTGAGCATGGTGCATATTTTAAAATTTGACATCACGCAAATGACCATCGAAGCCCTCAAAGAAAAAATGGCTTTTTTTAAACACTATAAAGTGCAATTTTTAGCCGAAAAAGTGGAAACCCAAGAGGAATACCACGCCTACAAAGCGCTTGGATTTGACTATTTTCAAGGCTATTTTTTCTCCAAACCCGATATTTTAAAAAAAGAAAAACTCGACCCCTCGCGCGCTCTCATTTTGCGTATCACCACCCTTTTGAACGACGAAAATGTCTCCATCAAGCGCATTGAAGCGGAGTTTTCCAAATCCATCGACCTTACCATTAACCTCTTAAAATACCTCAACTCCGCCTACATCGGCACAAAAAACAACATCACCTCCATCTCCCACGCTATCGCGCTTTTGGGGCGCACGGGGCTTGCAAGGTGGCTAACCTTGTTCCTATACTCTGATGCCAAAAACAACATCTTTGCTGTTCCGCTGCTTGAGAGTTCTTTGTTTAAGGCAAAATTCATGAGCGAGCTTGCCCTCGCCTTGAAACTGGATGCAAAGTTTCAAGAAAAAGCCTACCTTACAGGGATGATTTCCTTGGTAGATACCCTTTTAAACACCACCTTTGAAGAGATTTTTGACGAGATAAGTTTTGAAGAAGACATCAAAACCGCCATCACAGACAAGCAAGGCCGCCTTGGAAAACTCCTCCACATCTCCGACATGGCCAGCAAAGGAGATGAGAAAATCTTTGCCATCTTTGCAAAGCTAGGCATCACCCAAGAAAAACTCGAAGACATCCTCACCACCTGCTACGCATGGCTTGAAGAAAACAAGAGTGCAATATAGTTTTAAAAAATCATGGTGACCTTAACTTTGAGACCATGTCGCACGGACAAATAAGCAAACTGGTAAATTTTAAAGTGTCAACAAAAAAAGCCCAAGGTGCCAAAACACCTTGAACCTAAGATTGGCCTAGTCTTCCACTCCGACCATAACGTCTGAAGCTTTGATGACAACGCTGGCCTTTTTGCCCTCTTTTAGCCCTAAGGCTTCGTAAGATTTTTTGGTAATGATAGAAGTAATGCACACTTGCGGAGCAAGCTCAATAGCGACTTCCACATTAACAGCACCAATATCGATAGACTTTACCGTGCCATGAAGCACATTACGTGCACTAAGTTTCATTGGCTCTCCTTAACGGTCATAGGGTTTAGCATAAACAGCATCATTGTAAATCGGCTCACCATACATTTGTGTACCAAAGGTGCCGATGATGCGTTGTCCTTCCGGCCCTCCCACAAAGTCCACAAACGCTTTACTAAGAACTTTTTTATCCGTCTCAAGACCTGCTTGCTTGAGAGCATTGTAGGTATTGACCAGCATCACATCTCCACGAAAAAGAACCGCAAGGTTGCTAAGCTCTTTTTTTGCCGCGACCCACGTACTGCTGTCTGTCATGAAGTACCCGCCTGTAGTGTCGGCTTTTTTAAGGGTTGCTAACATAAAATCTTTGTTGGGCACATACCAGTCCCCCTGTGGCTC
>NZ_JAFHKK010000026.1 GCF_016937535.1 Sulfurospirillum tamanense
TATTGACATCGAGGAAACTGATACGTTCCTCAAATCAGTTAAGAAACTTCGTAAGCGTTTCCAAAACATAGATGATGATTATCGTAATTTTGCTCAAAGTATTAAAGCAAAGGATGATTTAGTTAAAAAAGTTGCCCTAGGATACTAATCTTTGGGCGAGGTTGCTACTCTTTCGCATGGGGCTTCCTATGCAAGAAAGCTACTAAAATAACACAAAAGAGAGTCAAATGATAGGCATCATAGATTACAACATGGGCAACCTTCAAAGTGTGATGAATGCCTTTGAAAAATTGGGTGTCAAGGCAACCCTTATAAGTGACCCTGCTTGTGTCAAAGACTATGACAAGGTCATTTTGCCAGGTGTGGGGGCGTTTAAAGATGCCATGGAGCACCTTGAACATGCAGGCATGGATGAAGCCGTAAAAGCGTTTGCGGCTTCTGGCAAGCCACTGCTTGGCATCTGTCTTGGGATGCAACTTTTGTTCGAAAATAGCACCGAATTTGGGGAAACCAAAGGACTAGGACTCATTCCTGGCAAGGTTGAAAAATTTAATGTTAATCATTTTTCTGCACCCCTAAAAGTTCCTCACATGGGGTGGAACGCCTTACATGTAAAAGCAGCCTGTCCCCTTTTTGAGGGACTTGGAGAGCGGATGTATCTGTACTTTGTGCACAGTTTTCATGCGGTGTGTGAGGCGCAGTATGTGGTAGGGGCCACGCGCTACGGGTATGATTTTCCCAGTGCTGTGCAAAAAGAAAACGTCTTTGGTTTTCAGCCCCACCCTGAAAAATCCCACGAAAACGGGCTAAAGATTTTAAAAAACTTTGTGGAGTTGTGATGTTTAGTGGTAAAATAGATTCCACAAGAGAAGGAGTAACATATGCACTTAGCCATTAAAATTCAAAATAAAACGGTAGCACAAAAAATTTTGTGGCTATTGGAGCGTTTTAAGGAAGATGGGGTGGAGGTCGTTGAGATTGAAGAAAATCAAGAAGCCCTTGATGATGAAACGCTTCAGTATATGAAAACAGAGCAGTTTCAAAAAGATAAAGGCAAACTTCACAAAACCCTCAAAGACATCCAAGGCGGCAAATCAACACCTCTTTCCCAGAGCGAATACGATGCTAAAATACAAGCATTTGAGCTCAGGCTTGGGCAAAAATATGCAAATTGACAGAAGTGAAGAATATTTTTTTGAACTTCAGGCAATTATGGAGTATATCGCCCAAGATAGTTTTAAAAGGGCGCTTGTTTTGCGAAGTGAATTTGATGAAAAAATAGAAAATCTTCCTTTTATGCCTCTGAAAAATAGGCAGTCTGTCTATTTTAGTGATCTTTCTGTGCGAGATTTGATTCACAAAGGCTATGTGATACCTTATAAAATAGACAATAAAAATAGCATCATCACTGTTCTTGGTATTTATAAATACAAAAACAGTATAAAATAAATTTAAAAAACTTTATGGAGTTGTGATGGAGATTTTACCGGCGATTGATTTAAAAGACGGCCAAGCGGTGCGTTTAACGAAAGGTTTAATGGAGAGCGCGAAGATTTATTCAGATGCGCCTTGGGAGTTGGCGCGTGCTTTTGAGGAGATGGGCTCGGCGTGGGTGCATTTAGTGGATTTAAATGGCGCTTTTGCGGGTGAGCCAAAAAACCTAGAGCAGATTAAGCAGATTCGCAAACATTGTAATCTCAAGCTTGAACTTGGCGGCGGCATTAGAGACCTAGATACCGTAAAGCGCTATGTGGACCTTGGCATTGAGCGGATAATTTTAGGCTCCATTGCACTCAAAAAACCTGCCTTTGTGGAAGAGGCATCTAAGGTTGCCACTGTCGCAGTAGGAATTGATGCCATTGATGGATTTGTGGCCGTGGAAGGATGGGCAGAAAAGTCCACCATGCTTGCTACGGACTTAGCACGTCGGTTTGCCAATGTAGGTGTTGAAGCCATTATTTGCACAGACGTGGGAAGGGACGGAACGCTTGGCGGTGTAAATGTGCCTTTTACATTAGAAATAGCTAGAGCCAGTGGTGTCGACACTATCGCCAGTGGTGGTGTGAAGGACATGGGGGATATTGAAGCGCTTTTGAAAAGCAATGAGGTTGCCGGAGTGATTGTTGGAAAAGCGTTTTACGAGGGGACGTTGGATTTGCGCAAGGCGTTTGAATACGTTAGGGCCCAAAACCCTAAAGTAAGTTCAAAGTAAATTAGGCTAAAATGAGTCAAACTTTTACATGTAAGGATGATACGTGAAACTGCTTGTAGTCGACGATAGCTCAACCATGAGACGCATTATCAAAAACACCTTGGGACGACTTGGGCATAAGGATATTTTAGAGGCTGAGCACGGCGTTGAAGCATGGCAGATTCTTTCCCAAAACCCAGATGTTGACGTGCTTATTACAGATTGGAATATGCCTGAAATGAACGGCTTAGAGCTTGTCCAGAAAGTGCGCGCTGAAGCCAAATACGTAGACATGCCCATCATCATGGTAACAACTGAAGGTGGAAAAACAGAGGTCATTACTGCGCTAAAAGCGGGTGTAAATAACTACATCGTCAAACCCTTTACTCCTCAGGTTCTCAAAGAAAAACTTGAAGACGTTTTAAACTGAGCCTTGATGCAGCCGACTTATACAGAACTTCGCATTACCCCCTCTTGCTCCCTTGAACTTTTTTCTGACTTGGTCTTTTCTCTTGGGCAAGAGGCTGTGGAATTTGAAAACGAAACATTAATTGTTCGCAGTGAAGAGTCCCTAGAGATGTTGCGTTTTGGGTTGGAAGCTTTTGCCAAGCGTTTGAGTGAATCTCTTGGCAAGAAAGTCAGCGTAAAATTCGAGGCATGTGAAAAAACCAATGAAGATTGGATTTCCCAGTATCGCGCCTCTATTCAGCCTGTTGAAGCGGGCGGTGTGTATGTGCACCCAAGTTGGGACCCTCCAAAAGAAGGCTTTCTGAATGTCTGCATCGATCCGGCCTTGGCTTTTGGGTCAGGCCACCACCAAAGCACTTTTGGATGCTTGCAGGCGTTGCAAAAGTATTTACCCAAAAACGCTACACTCCTCGACGTTGGATGTGGGAGCGGGATATTGGGCATTACCGCAGCAAAACTTGGTGCTAAAGTGGAGGTGTGTGACACCGACGAGCTTGCCGTACAAAGTGCACTCACAAACGCCGCCCTTAATGGTGTTATGTATCGCCGTCACTGGGTGGGTTCAGTAAATGAAGCAAAAGAGCGCTACGATGTGGTGGTTGCCAACATTATAGCCGATGTCCTCATTATGCTTTCCCGTGAACTCATAGATGCATTAAGCCCTCGAGGCACCCTTGTGCTTTCAGGCATTTTAGAAAAATACGCAAAACGGGTAGAAACGCGTTTTGGAGAGCTCGAATGCGTTGAAATATTTACGCAAGACGAGTGGTGTACGATGATTTTTAACAAAAGGTAACAGACAATGGACCAACGACGAAACAACAATAAAAAGCCAGACAAAAACAATAACTTTTTTAATCAAAACCCTCTTTTAGTTTTTGCTATCTTTTCAATTGTCATTATTATGCTTTTTAAAAACCTTATGGGCCCTTCTCAAGAGGCAGCTTTTGGTGGCACAAACCAAGCGGCTTCAGTGACGAAAAACATAAACTATTATGAATTTAAAGAGCTTATTAAAGCAAATCAGCTCACCTATGTGGCCTTGGGGCAGAGCACGATTCGAGGTTTTGGGCAAGAGGGTGTGGGCAAAACTGTGTATGTCACCAAAAAAGTAGGTGAGGACGCAACGCTTATCCCGCTTTTGGATGAAAAGCAAATTCCTTATGGGGGCTACAGCGAAACCAACTGGTTTACAGAGATTTTATTCTCGTGGGTGTTGCCTATTTTTATCTTTTTCGGCATTTGGATGTTTTTGGCAAGCCGCATGCAAAAAAATATGGGTGGAGGCATTTTGGGAATGGGCAGCAGTAAAAAGCTTGTCAATTCTGAAAAACCCAAGGTGAAATTTACGGATGTTGCTGGGGTAGAAGAGGCCAAAGACGAAGTGATGGAAATCGTTGATTTTTTAAAATTCCCCGACCGCTATATGAAACTCGGTGCTAAAATTCCCAAGGGCGTGCTTCTTGTGGGCCCTCCAGGTACGGGCAAGACCTTGCTTGCAAAAGCCGTAGCAGGAGAGGCAGATGTGCCGTTTTTCTCTGTTTCGGGGTCAAGTTTTATTGAGATGTTTGTGGGCGTGGGCGCAAGCCGTGTACGTGATTTGTTTGAAAATGCTAAAAAAGAAGCACCTGCTATCGTCTTTATCGACGAAATCGACGCTATTGGCAAGAGCCGTGCGGCCAATGGCATGATGGGTGGAAACGACGAACGGGAACAAACCCTTAATCAACTTTTAGCAGAGATGGACGGCTTTAGTTCGGACTCTTCGCCGGTTATCGTTCTTGCGGCAACCAACCGCCCTGAAGTTTTAGATGCGGCTCTTTTGCGCCCAGGCCGCTTTGACCGCCAAGTGTTAGTGGATAAGCCTGATTATAAAGGGCGTGTAGACATTTTAAAGGTGCATGTCGAGGGCATTAAATTGTCACGAGATGTGGATTTGGAGGAGATTGGCAAGCTTACCGCAGGACTTGCGGGGGCGGATTTGGCCAACATTATCAACGAAGCAGCTTTGCTAGCGGGCCGTAACAGCAAATCTTACGTGGAGCAGCGCGACTTGATTGAAGCGGTGGAGCGTGCTATTGCGGGTCTTGAGAAAAAGAGCCGCCGTATTAACCCCAAAGAAAAACGCATCGTAGCATACCACGAGAGTGGCCATGCGCTAATCGCTGAAACAACCAAAGGCGCAAAACGGGTATCAAAGGTGTCCATCATCCCTCGTGGTTTAGCGGCACTTGGCTACACATTGAACACACCTGAAGAGAATAAATTTCTCATGCAGCGCCATGAGTTGCTTGCGGAAGTGGATGTGCTTTTGGGTGGGCGTGCGGCCGAGGAAGTTTTTATTGGTGAAATTTCCACAGGCGCAGGTAATGACTTGGAGCGCGCGACTGACATCATTAAATCAATGGTGAGTGTATATGGCATGAGTGATGTGGCTGGGCTTATGGTGTTGGAAAAACAGCGCAGTAGCTTTTTGGGCGGTGGATACGGCGGAAAAGATTACAGCGATAAAATGGCTGAAGATGTGGATGGGTATATCAAAACACTTTTAGCAGAGCGTTATGAAAAGGTGCTTTCAACGCTTAGAGACTACAAAGGCGCTATTGAAGATATTGTTGTGGCGTTGTTTGAAGAAGAAAACATTGAGGGCTTAAAGGTGCGTGAGATTATTAAAGCTTATGAGGAAAGCCAAAACATGGAAAGCCGACTCCAGCCCTTGCATCACCATGATGATGATTTAAAAACTGCCAAAGAGTCCAAAAAAAGCGAACCAAAACCAACTAAAAAAGAAGAGACAGAGGAAGCACCTGCGTCTTCTGAGGAAAGCTAGGCATGCAAAAAACCCATACAAGCACGCAGATTGTCGCCAAAGAAGGGTGGGTGAGTATTGGCATTGCTTTTGCTCTTTTTTTGGTATCTGTTTTTCTTGGTGTGTTGCCTTGGGTTTTTTTACTTTTGTGTGTTGCCTTAGTTTTTTTATTCCGAAATCCAGAGCGCATTGCCGAAGAAGAAGACGCTTTGGTCATCATAGCCCCAACAGACGGCACAGTGCGTACCATTGAAAAAAGCAAAACCTCTGAGGGTGAGCCTTGTTTGCGTGTTGTGATTGAAAACTCGCTCTTGGATGTGGGTGTCTTAAGGGCGCCATTTGCCCTTGAGGCAGAAAGTGTGCGCAGGCGTCATGGGCTCTTTTTGCCCGTCTCTTTGCCAAAATCAGCACTTTTAAACGAGCAACTGACCTTTACATGTAAAGGTCATAATGCCCTAGTGCAGATGCGTATTTTGGCAGGAGTATTTGCACGAAACCTTACGCTTTTTTTGCCAAAAAAACAGTTTAAATTAGGAGAGCGCTTGGGGTATTTTAATGAGGGCGCAGTGGAGTTATTTTTACCTTTACATGTACGTATTCGCGTTACCCTTGGACAAAGTGTCAAAGCCGGTCAAAGTGTTTTGGGCTACTTTAAAGGTGCGCAATAATGGGCCCCACGAAAGACGGAAAACTTCAACTCATCTACCTTATACCCAATCTTTTTACTGCCGCTAGTGCGTTTTTGGGTGTTATTGGTGTGCTCGCTTCTGTGCGTGGAGAGTTTGAAACGGCAGTGATTTACATTCTTTTGTCTTTGGTTTTTGATGGGCTTGATGGACGTATAGCTCGCATGACGAAAACCACCAGTAAATTTGGGGCAGAGTTTGACAGCTTGTCGGACATTGTGGCTTTTGGCGTGGCGCCTGCGATGCTTTTTTATTTTAGTGCGGGGCACCAGTTTGGCCGTTTGGGCGCTTTGGTGACAGCACTGTTTGTGGTTTTTGGCGCAATTCGACTCGCGCGCTTTAATGTGATGAGCTCGGATAATGAGCCTTCTGTTTTTATCGGTGTGCCTATTCCTACTGCGGCTGTTGTTTCGGCCATGTGGGTCACAATGTATCAAAAATATGGCTTTATGCACGGGCATGAGTGGGTCTTGCTTGTGATGCATGGCGTACTCGCCTTTTTAATGGTGAGCAATGTACGTTATCCAAGCTTTAAAAAACTTGACTTAAAAAAAGCCCATCGCATGAAAGTGTTTATTTACTTGACACTGGGTTTTTCTTTGGTTTATCTTTATCCTGTAGAGAGTGCAACTTTTTTTGTCAGTATTTATTTGTTTTATGGACTAGGGCGCGAATGCTATGTTTTTTGCGTTGCAAAATGGAAAAAAAACAAGTATAATACCTAAATTTTCACAAAGGAGAGGCAATGAACAGTGTTGATATTGGCATCATGAAAGCCATTAAACACCTTCCTAAGATTGAAATCAAAAACGCTCTCCTGCTCCTCTAATCCCTCTTTTTCATCCAATTTTTATTACATGTAACGCTTTTTTAAACCATTTAAAGGATTTTTTATGCCTACAAACACCATTACTATTTTTGATACAACGTTGCGCGATGGGGAACAAAGCCCTGGTGCGTCCATGAATACTGAAGAAAAGATTCAAATCGCCTTGCAACTTCAAAAGCTAGGTGTGGATGTCATCGAAGCGGGTTTTGCTGCGGCAAGTCCAGGGGATTTTGAAGCCATTCATCGCATTGCTTCACAGGTGCAGCACTCGCGTATTTGTTCTTTGGCAAGAGCAGTTGAGCGAGACATTAAAGCCGCAGGCGAGTCTATTGCTCCTGCGCCTTTAAAACGCATTCACACCTTCATTGCTACGAGTCCTATTCATATGGAATACAAGCTCAAAATGAGTCCAGCGGAAGTAATTAAGCGGGCCACAGAAGCGGTGACTTATGCTAAAACATTTTGTGATGATATTGAGTTTAGCTGTGAAGATGCAGGACGAAGTGATGTGGGTTTCATGAAAGAGGTTCTTGATGCGGTCATTGGTGCAGGAGCAACAACCCTTAATATTCCTGACACCGTAGGGTACCGACTGCCGCATGAGATGGCCGCTATTATTAAAGAGTTGTACGGCTTTGTGGGCGAACGTGCAGTGCTTTCGGTGCATTGCCACAACGATTTAGGCTTGGCTGTGGCTAACTCTTTGGCATGCTTGGAATCGGGTGCACGTCAGATTGAATGTACGATTAATGGCCTGGGTGAGCGCGCGGGAAATGCAGCGCTTGAAGAAATTGTTATGGCAATTCGCACACGTCAAGATATTTTCGCTCCATTGACAACCAACATCAACATTAAAGAAATTTATCCTACTAGCCGACTGGTAGCTTCCATTACGGGCATTGAGCCCCAGCCCAACAAGGCAATTGTAGGTAAAAATGCTTTTGCTCACGAGAGCGGCATTCACCAAGATGGTGTGTTGAAGCATCAAGAGACCTATGAAATCATCAATGCCAAAGATATAGGCCTTGAGAAAAACTCTCTTGTGATGGGAAAACACTCGGGACGCCATGCATTTAAAGATAGACTAGCAACCCTTGGGTACACTTTAAATGACACAGAACTTAATGAAGCATTTGTTTTATTTAAAACGTTGGCAGATCAGAAAAAAGAGGTTTTTGATGACGACATTCGCGCTTTGGTGGCAGAAGAAATCACAAAAATTCCCGAAATTTTTGAACTCGTAACCTTGCAACTTTCTGATTGTAATCCTGGTGGTGTGCCAAACGCGGCGGTTACTATTCGCCACGAGGGCAAAGAAACCACAGATGCAGCCATTGGTAATGGGACAATGGATGCAGTATTTAAGGTTATTGACCGAGTGTGCGGCGTGAATGGCCAGCTTATGGATTATAAGGTAGATGCTGTTACTCAAGGCAAAGACGCATTGGCGCGTGTTGTTGTAAAGGTCGCATTCGATGATCAAAAACCTGCTGTTATGGGGCACGGTTTGAGCGTTGACACGATGTGGGCAACAGCCAAAGCATACATTGGCGCACTCAACAGCTACATGACAATCCGTGAAGGGTTGCGCATGAGAGGATTGGAGAAAAAAGGTATTTAGTTTTCAATTTTGAAGCTAAAATAATCAGACACAAAGCCGCTATTCCCAATTGCATTAAATTGGATGGCGGCGCCCTCGTAGTTTTTCACTTCTTGGTATAAAAGTCCTAAGGCGTAACGGCTTTCGATGTTTGCTGGGTCGATGCGTTTAGAAAGTTCAAGCAAGGCGATTGCATTGGCGGGTTGTCCTGCCCCAATCGATGCGACTGCTCCAAGGAAAATCGTACGGCTATCTTGTTGTTTATAATCATCAATAAGTTGATTGTAAAACGTATATGCCTCTTGGAAATGGTGGGTGTAGATGCTAAGATAAGCTACGGTATTGACGATGCTCTGGACATCTTTGGTCTCTTTTTTCATGCGTTCAATGAGTGCAGCCCGTTCATGGTGAAGCAGCCCGCCAATTTGTAAAAGTTTGGTGTATTGCTCTTTGACTACTTTAGGGCCGTAGTAAAAAGCATCCATGTCTACTTCAAGTTTTCGAAATTCAATTTGAATGGCCTTGGCGTATGTTTTAATCTCATTGTCGCCAAATTTAGCATGAAATGCCAAGATATTGGAAACAAGGTCGCGAGGAAGGGCTTTTTGCAGTTCCTCGGCTTTGGTGAGATAAGTGCTGGTATTATTGATGAGTTTGGAGATAATAATGTCAAAAACAAGGTAGAAGGGAGACTTTTCTTTGGTTTCTTCTAGCCACCTTGCCATGGAGAGCTGGTTGTTCTCAACTAGGTGGATGAGTGCGATGTAAGGGTTGCTTTCTGGCAAGACAGGGTCGCTTTCTAGGGTTTCTTTGATGTCATTTGCAAAAAGCTCGGTGTCGCGTCCAATCAAATCAGCACTCATGAGTGCAAAGGCGCCAGAGAGGTAATTGCGAGGATTGAGACGATAGCTGGTCGTAAAGTGACGGTTGGCCAAAGAGTAATTTCCTAGCTGTGCATAAGTAAGACCAAGATTGTAGTGCAAAATAGCGTGTTGTGGATAGGTATCAATCATTGACAACAACAACTGGTTGGCTTTGTAGACTTGGTGGTCAAGGGCGTAATTAAGCGCTTGGGTCATGGCAGCATTAACCCGCGAGATATTAGAGCCTGCTTGAAGGTAATCAAGGGCATCGCCTACGGCATTTGCTTCGATGTTGAGACTGCCTTTGCGGATGTAATCAATGGTTTGTTGTGCATTGAAAATTTTGTAAGGTGCAAAATAAAAGAGCAAGTCGTAGCGTTTTTCTTTGTTAAAAAAGTTACCTTCCTTAAAATCTTTTTGAGCTTGGTTGATGTCAAAAAGAGATGTTTTGAGGGTAGTTTGAATGGGATAGGTTTGGGTAGCAAGGTCCGCAAAGCGCTCTTGGGCCCCAAGGAGAAGAGTGGCGGTATTTTGAAGGTTGCCAAGTTTCGACTCTACAAGAGCCAAGGCAATTGTTGCACGACGCTGTTCTATGCCAAGTTCCATGGCTTGGGTGAGTTGCGCTTTTGCAATGTCGTATTCACCGATGCGCGCGTTTAAAAGCCCAAGTGTGAGTGCGTTGTATTGATTAGGGTGAGCCAAAAGCGTATCAATGGCAGGTAGGTTTGCATCCAAAAAGCTAAGAACTTTAGACGCAAGGTAGCGTTGTCTTTCCTTGTAGTGTTCGCTTGTGGGGTGAGAAAAAGCCGAAAGAGCTTCGTAGTAGAGGTTTTTGTAGTAGTGCACAAGACCAACATAATAAGAATAAAGAGGCGAATTACTCTCTTCGGGAAGGTATGTTTCGGCCAATCCTAGATAGTAATTAAACAACGGCTGGTTTTCAAGCTCGAGAGCACAAACGGCAGCATTGATGGCGCTAATGGCACGATTTTCATGATTAAGGATGGCTTTTTTGAAAGACTCAAGGCCTGCGGCAAAATCCTCTTCTCGCATTTGCGCTACGCCAATATTGTAGTGTGAAAGCGCTTCGTTAAAGATAGCAATCTCTTCGTAAAGTTTTAGCGCCTCACTTTTGTTGCCTTGGTCGTAGAGCATGTTGGCTTTTTTGAGCATGGTTTCTAGTCTGGAGGGACCAAAAGATTGTTCGGGTGTTTTGCGCTGTAAGTCTTTGGCTAGTTGGGAGGGATCTATGTCGCTAGGTTGAGTTTCTTTGGCACTTTGAAAAATAAGAACCAAAAGAAGAATGATGAGGAGCAAAAGCCCTACGCCACCTGCCCCCAGCCATAACATCTTGCGAGATAATTTTTTAGAAGACTTGTTCTGAAGGGGAGGAGTGGGTCCCTCGCCTTGGCTTTCAAGCTGAAACTGAGGAGAGTCAATAGCATGAATCTCCTTGCTACTGTCATCCTCTAAAATTACAATCTCTTCTTCTGCCATCTTACATGTACGCCTTTAAGACTTCGGGGATGGCGATGGTGCCATCTTCGTTTTGATAATTTTCCATAATGGCAATCAGGGTACGTCCTACGGCCAAAGAGGAACCATTGAGGGTATGCACAAGGGTGTTTTTCTTGCCATCTTTAAAGCGAATTTTGGCACGTCTGGCTTGAAAATCGCGGGTGTTGGAGATGGAGCTAATCTCGCGGTAGCGGTTTTGGCCTGGGAACCACACTTCAAGGTCGATGGTTTTAGCCGCGCTAAAGCCCAAATCTCCGCCACAAAGAAGCACATGGCGATGAGCAAGGCCTAGTGAGGAGAGGAGGTCTGAGGCGCACGCCACCATGCGTTCAAACATCGCTTCGCTTTGGCTAGGATGCGTAAGGGCTACCAGTTCTACTTTGTCAAATTGGTGTTGGCGAATCATTCCTCTAGTGTCACGTCCTGCACTTCCTGCTTCCTTGCGAAAACAAGCGGTTGCAGCGGTGTAGCACAAAGGAAGCGCTTCAGCGAGTAGAATTTCATCGTAGTAAAGGTTGGTTACGGGAACTTCGGCGGTGGGGATGAGGAACAAGTCCTCTCCCTCTATCTTAAACAAATCGTCCTCAAACTTGGGGAGTTGTCCTGTGCCTGTGAGGGTAGGGCGGTTGACGATGTAAGGAACGGCAACTTCTTCAAACCCACGCGCACGGTTAAAGTCAAGCATGTAGTTAATCAACGCCCGTGAAAGCCTTGCGCCTTGGCCTTTCAAAACAGAAAAACGGCTTTTAGAGAGTTTGACGCCTCTGGCAAAATCAATCCACTCTTGCTGGGCATCAATGTCCCAATGCTCTTTGGGCGTAAAGGTAAAAGTAGGGGGTGTTAGCACGGTTTTAAGGATGATATTTTCTTCTTCGTCTTTGCCCTCAGGGACGCTTGGGTCTGGCATGTTGGGAATGCTAAGGGCCAAGGCCTCAAGCCGCTCTTCAAGGTCTCTTACCTCTTGCGTGTGCTCTAAAATAAGCGCCTTATTGAGGCTAAGTTCTGCTTTGAGGGCTTCAATATCGCCACCATTTTTAGCCGCCATGCCAAAAGATTTGCTTTTGGCATTTTGTTCGGCTTGGAGGGTTTCAAGCGCTTGGCGTGCTTCTTTGAGGCCCAAAGAAAGGGTGCGCAAAGTGCTAACTAATGTTGAATCAACATGTTTTTTTTCCAAGGCGGCTTGGACGGTTTCAAAATCGTTTTGCAGTAATTTTACATCTAGCATTATCTGTCCTATCGGTAAAGACCAACCGCAGGGCGGATGGCTTCCATGGTTTCTTGGGCAATGTGCCGCGCTTTTTGTGCCCCTTGTTCGAGAATCTCAAGCACAACATCGGGATTGTTTTGGTAGTAAGCACGACGTTCGCGGTTTGGAGCAAAAGAGTCCCAGATGAGTTCTTTGAGGTACATTTTAAAATGCCCATGTCCCTCGCCACCACGCTGATAACGGCTAATCAGTTCTTTTTGTCCTGCCTCGTCTAAAAAGAGTTTGGCTAGGGCAAAAACGTTACATGTAAAGGGGTCTTTGGGATCTTCGAGGGGCGTGGAGTCTGTGATGATGGCAGAACAGCGTTTTTTGAGCTCTTTTTCAGTGCAAAAAATATCAATGGTGTTGCCGTAGCTTTTACTCATTTTGGCCCCATCAAGTCCTGGAACAGTGGATACTTCTTCATCGACTTTAAAATCAGGCAAAGTAAAAATCTCGCCGTGGTCGTTGTTGAATTTAACAGCGATGTCGCGAGTGATTTCTACGTGCTGAATCTGGTCTTTGCCTACAGGAACACATTGGGCATGGTAAAGCAAAATGTCCGCTGCCATCAGTACAGGGTAGGAAAAAAGCGAATGGTTTGCCCCAATGCCTTTGGCGACCTTGTCTTTGTAGCTGTGGGCGCGCTCAAGGAGTCCCATGGGCGTGTAGCCTGAGAGTATCCAGTACAGCTCCAACACCTCTTTGACGTCTGATTGTACCCACAGCGTGGTTTTGGCAGGGTCGATGCCTAAAGAAAGCAAGGTGATGGCCGCGTCTAGGGTATTGTCTTTAAGGGCTTGGGGGTCTTTGAGGGAAGTCAGGGCGTGGTAATTGGGAATAAATAAAAACAGTTCATCCTTTTCTTGTAAATCCACCATCTGTTTGATTGCGCCAAAATAGTTGCCAATGTGCAAAGCGCCAGAGGGTTGGATGCCAGTAAGTGTGCGCATTAAGTGTCCTCATTGTGTTGTAAAATGGGAAGATTATAGCTAAAGTAAAAAGAAGATTGGGTTAAAGCGGGATACCCAATCTGTTTTGGCTAACGCTTGAGCCTCTTTTTTAACTCTTTGACAATGTCTTGAATACTTTTACCCTCTACATGTAAGACAATATCGGCTTTTTTTTCATACAAAGGCGCACGTTTGTCAAAAAGGGCTTTGGCCTTTTCTTTGTCGGCAAACAAAGGGCGTTTTGCCAACTTTTGTTCGGCGTTGGGGTGGGTGAGGATGCGCTCTAAGATGCCTTCAAAACTGGATTTAAGGTAAACGACTGTACCTATCTTGTTGAGGTTTTCGACCATGAAAAAGCCCCCTCCGGTAGAGATGAGGGTGTTTTTGACATGCTTGCTAAGCCAAGAGGCTACTTGGCTTTCTTTGGCCCGAAAATACGCTTCGCCCTGCGCGGCAAACACTTCTTTGATGCTACGATTTTCCATGCTCTCAATGATGTCATCCGTGTCAAGTCCTACCATCTCCATGTGGGCACAAAAAGCCCGCGCAATGGTGCCTTTGCCCACTCCCATGAAGCCAATAAGAATGATGTTTTTCATGCGCCGCTACTCTCGTCTTTTTCGCCCCGTTTGCGGGGAATGAGAATGATGGGCGTACCCTCAAGTTCAAAGCTTTCTCTGAGGCGATTCATAAGGTAGCGCTTGTAGCTAAAGTGCATGGCTTTAGGGCGGTTCATCACCAACGCAATGCGTGGTGGGCAGGTGTCAAACTGGGTGGCAAAGTAGATTTTGACCAGTTTGCCCTGATCGCTTGGGAGGTGGTGGCGAATGCTGGCTTCTTCTACGAGTTCGTTGAGCTTGGAAGTGGGAATGCGTCTGGCGTAGTTTTCATGCACTTGCAAGATGAGGTCGTGAATTTTTGCCACCCGTTTTTTGGACAAGGCTGAAACGGTGATGATGGGCGCGTAGGCGAGGAATTTAAAACGGTCGCGCACGGCTTCGGTGCTGTTTTTAAAATCTGCATGGGCGATGTCCCATTTGTTAAGGACGATGATGCAGCCTAATTCGTATTTTTCTACCAAGCTGGCGATGCGCTCATCCAATTCTGTAAAGGGCTGACTGGCATCAAGTACCAAAAGGGCGATGTCGGTGCGCTCTAATACGCTTTGGGTACGCTTGAGGGCGTAATGCTCGATGCCTTCTATGCGCCCACGTTGACGAAGGCCGGCGGTATCGACAAAATTAAAAATCGTCTCGTTGTACATAATGCTTTCATCCACAGGGTCAATGGTGGTGCCTGCCACGTCACTTACGACTGCGCGCTCCTCGCCTACAAGAGCGTTTAAAAGAGAGCTTTTGCCGACATTCACGCGACCAATGATGCCGATGTTGATAGTCGGGTCTTGAGGCTCTTCTGGGAGAAGTTCTTCGGGTTCCTCTTCTGTAAAATCATCCCACTCGTCTTCATCTTCTTCTATTTGGGGCGCCTCTTCAAGAGCAGGCAAAAAGGTGAGTAGCCATTTTTTGAGATTGCTAGTGCCGCGATTATGAGAGACGGACATAGGGATGAGCACTTCAGCCCCAAAAGAGCCAAATTCCCATGCGCGTTCTTTGTCTTTATCGTTGTCGGCTTTGTTAACCACCAGAGCAGTGGGTTTGCCAAGCTTGACAAGAGAGTAAAACAACTTTCGGTCTTCTTCATCGGGATAGTTTTTACCATCGACGAGGTAGAGAATAATGTCAGCCTTTTTGGCCGCCGAAAGAGACATGGTTTTTACTGCTCCAAACAGTGCGCTACTCTCATCTAGTCCACCTGTGTCGGTGAGCAAGCAAGGGCGTCCGTCGATGTCGATTTGCTGGGTGCGCACATCTCTTGTGGTGCCGCTAAAGTCTGAAGTGATGGCGATGCGTTCTTTGGCAAGACGGTTAAAAAGCGAACTTTTTCCGACGTTTGGTTTGCCTAAAAGTGCGATATGTAACATAAAATATTAGCCTTTGTGTGTTGTAATAAGTTCGGGAGGAATAGAATCAAGATGCAAGGTTTGTGTCGGGAATGCAAAGGAGGCATTGTTGCGTTCAACGATGCGCATAAGCTCCAGATTGACCTGTTCACGGACTTGAAGATACTGTGCCCAAACGGTAGTTTTGGTGAAAAAATAGCAAAAGATATTTAAACTGCTGGCGCCAAATTCATCAAAATAGATCATAATGGTGTCTTGATGGATGGCTTCGTTATTCTTAAGGTAAACACGAATCTCTTCTAAAATGGCTTCCATTTGTGCGGTGCTTGTGCTGTAAGTCAGCCCCAAAGACATGCGAATACGCCGTTTGCCCATGCGCGTCCAGTTAGTGATGGCGGCATTGGCGATAGTGGCATTGGGTACGGTAATGAGGGCTTGCGCGAAGGTGCGGATTTTAGTGGAGCGAATGCCAATGTCTTCCACAACCCCTTCTACTTCACTGGTTTGTACCCAATCGCCCACGCGAAAAGGGCGGTCTGTGAAAAGCACGAGAGAGCCAAATAAGTTTGCGACAGTCTCTCTGGCGGCTAACGCAATGGCTAAGCCCCCAAGGCCCAAAGAAGCCAAAAAAGCGCTTACGTTCACACCCCATATTTGCAAAATGCTCATAAGTCCAAACGCAATGACAATTACCCGCAAAGTTTTGATAATAAAATTTTCAATATCACTGCTAAGTTTTTGACCAAAACGGGTGGAAAAAGCACTAAAAAGCGTGCTAAATTCGGTGATGAGGCGGTAGAGCATCCAAAAAAGAACAAAGGTACCAAGGCTTCCGATGAGGTTGTCCAAAAAACTATCCAATGCTTCAAGCTTGAGGCTTTGCTTGGCAAAGTAGACGCCTAAAAGTACAAAAACAAATCGCAACGGAGCCTCAATGGCATCTACAAGCTTTTCATCCAAAGACGTTTTTGTTTTGGCAGTAAAAGACTTAAGTGCGGCTAGAATTGTTTTGGTAAAAACTGCACGTAAAAAAAGAAAAAAGAAAAAAATTGCTATAGCAAGGGCAATGTCGTATAGCCGAAGGTTAAGCAATGTTACATCTAAAATTTCTTGAACGTGTTCCATAAAATCCTCTTGAGTGAGCAGTGGTTTGTGTGAAGTAAATGGGATTTTAACACAAGGTAGATTAAAATAGCGTAATTCTTAAGAAAAGGCCGCCATAGTGAGAGATTGGAGTGAAATGCTTTTTAGAAAAAAAATAAAAAGCAAAACACAAGGGTTAAACGAAGGAGTGCGGCTGATTGTGCTGGCTTCGTTCTTTTTTGCGCTCATGGGTGGGTTTGCCAAGGTGTTAAGCGCCATGATGCCACCGGTTGAGGTGGTGTTTTTTCGCAATCTCGTGGGCGTTGTTTTGGTGGGTGTTAGTTTGTATAAAGTGCCTATGAAAGAGCAAGGTGGCAAGCCGTGGCTACTGTTTTTTCGGGGGTTTATCGGATTTTTGGCGCTGATGGCCTTTTTTTACAATATCGCGCATATTTCTCTGGCAAATGCGATGACATTTTCTTACACCTCCCCTATCTTTATGGCCTTGTTTGCGGGATGGTTTTTGAAAGAATCCATTGGGTGGCGCGGTTGGGTGGCGGTTGGGTTTGGCTTTGTGGGCATTGTTTGTGTGATGCAGCCGAGTGGTTTTGCTTTGACAAAAACAGATGTTTTGGGCGTATTGAGTGGTGTTGGAGCGGGGCTGGCGTATGTGAGTGTGCGTGAGCTGAAGCGCTATTACGACACGCGTGCCATTGTACTTTCGTTTATGGCGATCGGCACACTTGGACCATTGCTTTTGATGTTTTTGAGTCCTTATGTTGCCTCTAGCTCTTTTGACTTTATGCTTGGCGAATTTGTGATGCCCTCAGGAAGGATGTGGTTTTATATCTTGGGAATGGGGGCTTTTGCCACGCTGGCACAAACGTACATGACCCGTGCTTATGGTGGGACGCGTGCGGGTATTGTGGGGGCAGCTAGCTACAGCAACATTCTTTTTTCCTTGGGAATAGGCTTTGTTCTAGGGGATGGCCTCCCAAATCTTTTAGGCTTGTTTGGTATAATGTTGGTCGTTTTTGGCGGAATTTTGGTAGCGAAGGAAAAGGCATGATACTTATTGCAGGCCCGTGCGTGATTGAGAGCAAAGAGCTGTTGTTTCGCGTGGCAGAAAAGCTAGCCAAGTACCACGAGGACCCTGCGGTTGATTTTTATTTTAAAGCCAGCTTTGATAAAGCTAATCGCACCAGTCTTGAGAGTTTTCGTGGGCCTGGCATGGAAGAAGGCTTGAGGCTTTTGGAGGAAGTGCGTCAGAATTTTGGGTTTTCGCTGTTGACGGATATTCACGATTATACGCAAGCTAAGCCTGTGGGCGAAGTGGTGGATGTGCTTCAAATCCCCGCTTTTTTGTGTCGCCAGACCGATCTTTTAGTGGAAGCAGCTAAAACATCATGTGTGGTCAATGTCAAAAAAGGGCAGTTTTTAAACCCCGCAGACATGCGTTACTCGGTGAAAAAAATCCTCGAAACCCGTGGGGTAAAAGAAGAAGGGTATGCGGCGGCAAAAAAAGCAGGCGTGTGGCTGACGGAACGAGGCACGACGTTTGGGTATGGTAATCTTGTGGTGGACATGCGTGCCCTTGGGATCATGCGCGAATTTGCTCCCGTGATTTTTGATGCAACCCATTCGGTGCAAATGCCAGGAGCCGCAGGAGGCAGTAGTGGAGGAAAGCGGGAGTTTGTAGCACCTTTGGCAAGAGCTGCGGCGGCGGTTGGGGTAGATGGGTTCTTTTTTGAAACCCATGTGAATCCCTGCGAGGCGCTGTGCGATGGGCCAAATATGTTAGATTTAGAGCAATTAGACGCAACCTTGCAAAGCCTTCGTGCCATCGAAGTGGCGTTGCAAGGTTGCTAAAAGCGCCACAACGGCGCATAAAAAACACTTACATGTAAAGGAATAAAATGCAGATAATTGAAGGAAAATTAGCCTTAGAGGGTAATGAAAAAGTTGCGATTGTTAATGCGCGGTTTAACCACATCATCACGGACCGATTAGTAGAGGGCGCGCGTGATGCGTTTTTGCGTCATGGCGGCAAAGACGAAAACCTTGACCTTGTGCTCGTGCCAGGTGCGTTTGAGATTCCTATGGCCCTTGAGCGCCTTTTGGCGGGCGGGAAATACGACGCGGTATGTTGCGTGGGCGCGGTGATTCGTGGTGCGACGCCGCATTTTGACTACATTTCAGCCGAAGCGACTAAAGGCGTGGCAAATGTGGCACTTAAATACGGTAAGCCTGTCACCTTTGGGGTGTTAACGGTAGATAATTTGGAGCAGGCGATTGAGCGAGCAGGCAGTAAGGCAGGCAATAAAGGGTTTGAATCGATGGTGGGCATCGTGGAACTCTTGAGCCTTTACCGTCAGTTTTAGAGCGCATTATGGCAACACGACATCAAGTGCGCGAAAGTGTTGTGGGCTTATTGTACGCTCACGACATTGGCAACGAGGGAAATGATAAATTTATTGAAGAACTTTTTGAAGAGAAGAAAATCCGAAACCAACAGCGGGTTTTTGCACTAGGGCTTTACGAGGGCGTACAGGCCAATAAAGAAGCCATTGACAAGGCCGTAAATGAACACCTTAAAGAGTGGGAACTTGAAAAACTTGGCACCATAGAGCGCGCGATTTTGCGCCTTGGGACGTATGAGCTTTTGTTTACGGACATGGACAGCGCTGTGGCGATTAACGAAGCCATTGAACTGGCCAAAGAGCTTGGCGGCGACACTTCGCCCAAATTCATCAACGGGGTGCTTGACGCGCTCAAGAAAGAGCTCTAATGCAGTTGTGCGTGGCGCTGGATTTGCCTTCACTTTCTCAAAACCTTGACCTTGTGCGCGCGTTGCGCGGGCTGGATGTGTGGATGAAGGTAGGGCTTAGGGCATTTGTGCGTGATGGCAAGCCTTTTTTGGAAGAAATCCGTGCCATTGACCCTTCGTTTAAGATTTTTTTGGACTTAAAATTACACGACATTCCCAACACGATGGCAGATGCCGCCGAAGCGGTGACGCAGATGGGCGTGGAGATGTTCAACGTCCACGCTAGCGCGGGTAAAGAAGCGATGCAAACGGTGATGGCGCGCGTGAACACCATGCCAAAGCCACCTCTTGTGCTTGCCGTTACCGCGTTGACAAGTTTTGAAGAGAAGGGCTTTAGCGCAGTCTACAACGCAAGCATCGAGGCCAAAGCCACCCAGTTTGCCAAGGATGCTTTTGAGAGCGGCCTGCATGGTGTGGTGTGCTCGGTGTATGAAAGCCAAAAGATTAAAACCTTTACATGTAAAGAGTTTCTGACGCTTACACCAGGCATTCGCCCTTTTGGTGAAGAGGCGGGAGACCAAAAACGTGTTGCGACGGTAGAGATAGCCAAGGCTGAAAAATCAGATTTTATTGTGGTGGGACGTCCTATTTACCAAGCGGCTGATCCACGGAGTGTGGTGAAGAGTATACTGGAGCGTTTTTAGGTGGAATTGTTTTTGCTTTTTTAGTGCATCCCACTCAAGAAGGAGTTTTTATGCAGTGTCTAGTACGCAAAGCGGAACTCATCGCGATGCTAAAAGCAAGAATCGAAGAGGTTAAAGCCCAAGACAAACGTGCGGCCCGAAAACTTGAAAACCTCCTAAAACGCGCCATTTCTGCTCCAGAAATCGCAGTAATTTAGCCCATAGCCTTTACATGTAGCACTTTACATGTAAAGGCTATTTTATTTTAAGGGTAGTATTAGTAACAGATGTGTATAATTCCCATCTACTTTTTGCGGACAGATGGGTGAGTTGGCTGAAACCACACCCCTGCTAAGGGTGCGTCGGGGAAACCTGACCGAGGGTTCGAATCCCTCTCTGTCCGCCACAAAACCCCAAATTTAGGGCTTTTGAAGCCTTTTTAAAAACTTTTAATTTCCTCTTTCCTAGGCTCCAGGCTAGTTATAAACACTCATAGAACGGTTAAACTTTTCATTTTGTCTTTGAAGATAATTTACATACACATTAAAAACCATTTCGGTAGAAGTGTGCCCCAAGAGTTGCGCCAATTGTACAGGGGTAACGAGGTTGCGATAAAGCATATTAGTTGCGTAAGTGTGTCGCATAGTGTAAGGACGTCGATAATCCAAGCCTAGAGCCTTTAAAGCAGGTTTCCATGACTGGCATATAAAAACGTAAGTATCACGATAAGGTTGACCGTATTGATTAGTAAGCATATAAGGACAACCATTGTAAAGTCCGTGCATTCTCTCAACATATGGGTAAAGTAAATCTATGATTGGTATATCCCTTTGGCTTCCATGGGTCTTGGTCATGCCCTCGCCAAATCTTGAACGAGTAGAGCGAATTTTAATAATCCTCTTCTCTAAGTCAACCTCACTTTTTTTAAGAGCTAGTATTTCTCCCGTCCTCATGCCCGTATAAAACCCAATAGCCATTAAGTAAACATAATTGAAATTTGTACCTTTAACATACTCTAAAAGGGCTTTGACTTCATCGGCTGTAAAGGGGTTTATTTTTGGAGTGGTGTACTTTTCAGGCTTTACATGTAAGACGGGGTTTTTTTGAATAATGTCATCGTAGTAGGCAACATCGAAAATACCTTTAAGCACCGTTAAATAGCCCTTTTTTGATTTTGGGGTAACGTCTTTTAGGGTGAGATACCAAATCTTAACATCACTCACGCGTAAATCTTCGATGTTTTTCCCCTTGAAATAATCAAAACGAAGCCTACAAATGCCTAAAACCTTGTCGAGATAGCTTGGCTTCCATGTGTGGGAATTGAGTCTTAAGTAAAGGTCTAGGCATTTGTCAAATAGCATAATAATCAAGCCCCACTTTTTCAAAATCTGCATAGTTTCGCTTTGCTAGTTCATTGTGAAAGTTCGCAATATAAGCAGGGTTAATTTTTTCATCTTCAAAATCTAAATCTTGCCAATGCTCAATAAGCTCAAGGTCGGTCATTTGGTAGGGCATTTTGCGGAGTTCTTTTGTAAAGCCGTGGCCGTTGGTGTAGCCTATTGGCTTATCGTCTAACAACACTGGCACGAAGTCTGGCAATGGTTTATTTTTGTCTTGGCGCATAATTGGTTTTGGTTCAATTTTGCAAGATGTTTCATTTAGAGCTTTGTGGGCTAGAATACGTCCCGCGACGGTGTAGGTGTAAGAGCCTTTGTGATAAATAATCTCTTTTTCAATCTGAGGGAATGAAAGGCGAATATAGCCAGTTTCTATATCCCACTCACACACGCTTTCTTCCTCTTTGCGTAACTGCGAGAGCGTAAAAAGGTCTTTTTCCATAAAGAAGATTTTACGATAGACCCAAAGAGGGATAGTAGAACGTGACGTTAAAAAACGTCTCACTTTGTGCTTAATATACCATGCAGTAAGTTCATCCATATCTTGCCCCTCAGCAACGTTTACAAAGGTTTTTTGGATGTATTTCATCACGTAGCCAGTAGGATTGGTTAATGTAAATTGGAAGCCGTTAATTTCACCGTTAAATTTTTGCTCAATTGATAATTGGTTATTTTTTAGGTTTTGCGGAGCATGAAAGACGTTTTTAAAGCTTTCCAACGCTTGAAAGATAGAAGCGGAGGGGATATACAGAAGCGCATGGATATGTGGCACACCGTCCTTTTTATGGGGCTCAAATGCGCGTATATAATTTATTTTTTCACCGCGTTTTCTTAGTCCTTGAAATGGAGCACGATTTGAAAAAATATCCCAAAGCTTATTAAGAACCCCGACTAAATCACGAATATTTAAAGAAATTTGATTATTGATTTTATACTTAACCTCTGTGGGGATGTTTTGCATGTCCTTAGCCGTAAAACGGCCAAAATCGCCACGCAAGGCATCCCGCCAACACCCGTTAAGGGTAATGGTTAAAAAGATGGGTTTATGCTTGCAATCCATCGCTAGAGAGTGGATTGTATTAGAGCGATTTGTGACTTCTGCATAATAACGCTTTGAGAGATTAGCACTCATGGAAAAATCAGCAAAAGAGCGGAATTGTCCAGTGCCTGTAAGCACTACATTGTTTTCAAGGTATGAGCGTTGATTTTGGATTTTTTCAAGAGCGATAAGAATATCCTCTTTAGAAATACCATAGGGGCGCTTACTCATTTTTAGACTCCCCAACCTTAAAGCTAGGAGTTTTTTGATAAATTGACAAGGGGGCGCTTAGATGGCGCTCGCTCGTCCCTCCCTCGGCACCATCCGCGCGCCCCATGTCCTCTATGATGATACTAATTACTTTTTGGTTTTGTGTTGTGCCTGCATGAGAAAACGCAAGACCTAGAAGGGGTATATCTCCCAAGAAAGGCACTTTTGTATTTGTTGTTTTATTCTCCGTCTTGGTAATGCCCGTAAGTATTAGCACTTCCCCGTTTTGCAGTTTGAAGTCTTGGGTGTATTCTATTTTTCTCGTAGTTGGGCGTTCTGTAAGATTAGTAATGTCCTCGACAATAAGAGAAAGTTTTAAAAAAGTGTATCCTGTAAAAATGCGTGGCGAAATGTTTACATGTAAACCAACATCTTTATATTGAGTTTCTTCTTGAGTGGTGGCCTTGCCATCTTGTATACTAGTAGTGCTGACTTGATAGGGGATAGTATCAACGTATTTTAAAGAGCTTGGGACATTATCACGAAGCATAAGAGTGGGACTTTGCTCAATCGTGGTGACTCCGTTTTCTTTTAAGAACTCTAGTTCTGCTTTAAACTGGAGGTATTGGGAGTGGGTAAAAGTGCTTGCAGAGCCGTGGGAATTTAGCACCGCGCCCGCATAGGTATCAAGGTTAAGGGTTAAACCCGAAATCTTAGAGCCAACATTCTGAAGCTCGTTAATGTCCGTCGTAAGGATAGTAATTTTTACATCACGTTGAGCCTTTGGAACATCTAAAGATTGAAGAAAAGTTTGGATTTTTTTGTGTTGGTCGTTGGTGGCACGGTAAGAGACAGCGTTAATACTTGGGGCATACTGTACGGAAATTTCATCAAAAACGCTTAGGGTTTCGTTTACATCTTTTGGGTCAGCGTGGGAAAATCTGTGAAGATAGTATTTTTCCTCAATAATAGGAATAACTTGGATATATTGCGCAGTGTGGGAAAGCCTAAGACCCTGTGATTTTAATGAAGACTCAAGAAGTGGAAAAAAAACAGCATCGTTAACATCACTCGGAATAAAAAAGTTGATGTTTTTTAGGTCGGAGAGTTCATCACTTATAAAAACAGCTTTGCCCGTCGTAAAGCTTACTATCTCAATAAATTCTAAGTAAGAAACACGGCGAAGAGAATTGTCAGCGAATAGACTCACTGACAAAAGTAGGAACATCAAAAGATTTAGTATCTTCTTCATCTTGGACACCTTTAAAAATAGTTTGTAGGTCTGGACTAGCTAGAAAAGAACCGCGAACAAAGCCAAAACGATTTTGTTCATATTGCATGAACTGGCTATTAGTGGAAGTAGTCAAAATGGCTAAATGTGCCAAAGGAAAGCGCAAACCGTTTGAAATGCAAATACTGTTAAGACACTCAAAAGGTATCAGAGTAAATCCCTCGTAAGTAAAAGAAGCATAAGCAGGAGAGTCTGGGACAGGCGCAGGTACAGGCGAAGGCAATAGCGTTACTGGAGCAGAAACAAGAGCAACCTCTTTTTTTTGCTGTATGTCTTTATTGGCAGACTTTAAAGAGTTTGTATAAAAAATAAAAACAACGACTAAGGGGATAAAAAGAGCGAGAGAAATTAGCAAGAATTTTTTAATAACGTTTTCGCCTTTGGTATGACCACCGCTTACAAAGTAAGAAAAGACATCATTTTTTTTTGTGTTAATCTCTTCTACTCCAAACTTATCCGCTTTAGTCATACGAGAGCTAATAAATTTAGAATATTTTAGCTTATGTGGAAAAAGGCGTAGCATGGAGCTATGCGCCTTATAAAAATATTCTGGAATTGCTTTATATTTTGAATGAACTAGACCAAGGTTTTGAGTAATCATAAAAATGTCTTGAAAAAAGTGCCTATGGTAAGTTAGCCACCAAATTAAGACAGTATTTGAACGGTCAAAGTAGTTATGGAATTCGTCAATGACAAAAAGACATTTATGGAGTTGCAATCTAGTTGCAAGATGGTTTAAGCGTTTATCAGACCATTTATTCTTTTTGTGACGCACATTTAAGCGAGTAAGACATTTTAAAAGAACATCGAAATCAAGATTACGACAATTTGCAACCCGTTCAAATTTAAATTCATTAATGTTTGTATAGATATATTCATATTTTTTTTGATTTTCGACGAGATGGTCAACTGCCTTTGCACTCTTGCCAGAACCGGGAACACCAGTAATAACTACAAGCATTATTTAGACACCGCAGAAGTAAAACCAGTATATAAGGAATAAAAAATAATAGAATAAGTTTTTAATATGATATAACTAACTTTGAGACCCAAAATAGCAAAAAAAGTACCTTGTATTGTCTGAAAACCTGAAATTACACCAGAAGCGTGCAAAGCGCACATTAAATGATTAAGAACAGCACCACCACCCGAAATAGTCGCAGGGTTAGAGAGTAAATCTATGAGGATATCAATAGCTTTATAAATCTCCTTAAAAAGAAGTACAGCACTTTCGACAAAAAGCCATAAGCCACCAAGAAATAAAACATAAAGAGAAGCTTTTGCGATTTTAACACCCCATGAGCCAACTTCTTTTGCTGCAAGATAACCGCCAATAGTAGTACCAACAGAAGTTGCTATGAGTGGAATAGCCATTTTTTACACCTTCCAAAACGCAAATTTAAGGGAAATTAACAAAAAGCCAATCATGGCAAACCATTTAAAAACAGGAGACATGGTAGAAAGTGGGCCAATGTAATCAAACTTCACCGTTTGACCAAAAACGCCAACTTGTAAAGGAGCGCAAGAGCCCGCAGGGACAAAAGAGACAGTTTTAGTACCTAAACCACTACCAAGAGTCAAAATCTCGTTAAAAGCTTCATCAAATTTTTCATATTCAGACATGACTTGAGAGAAAAATTTATCTTCATCCAATTTTTCATCATCAACACATAAGCCTTCATTCCATGTGCCACTCTCACATTCTCCATCGGGCGCGGTGCCATTGCCGTCTGGTGTTCCACTTGGGTCGCCGTCTGGGTCGCCGTCTGGTGTTCCAGTTGTAGGAGTTGTCCACGGGCAAAAACGAGTTTTTGCAACATTAAAAGGGTCGGAAATAGACCAACAGCGTCCACCTTCACGCCCGAAATAACCATTTGGGCAAGTATTACAAATATCACTAGAGCCAGTGGTATTAGTATCATTATTGCCAGAGCCATTACCACTAGTGCCACCGCCAGTATTACCGCCAACCAAAGGCGGGGGACTCGGTTGCGGTATTGTTGTGTTAATGTCTACAGGGTCTGGATTAGCCAAATCTGGATTAGTAGTATTATTGTCTGGTGTTGCAGGAGGTAGAGGACTTTCCCAAACTAGAAACTGCATACCCTCACCGCTAAAATTATCGCATTTAGTAGCGTATACATTCCAATTTTCTAAAACGGAATTAATAACTACGCGAGCATTATTATAGGTATCGCCCAAGCCATTACAGACGCATTTAGGGATAGCATTACCCTCCAATAAAGAACAATCTAAACACTCACCATTATTTAAAAAATGTGCGTTTTTTTTACCTTCCTCGCACGCGTTTTCAGGCGCACGGCACTGTAAGCTATTTTTATCACGAATGAGAGTAGGGGAAACACATTTAGGATAACATTCTCCCTCTATTTCGTCCTCGATTTCGGGGTCGCAACCATCGGCGGGAATTTCATTAGCGTATGAATATAAATAAAGCTTCGTAGAGTAATTATAGTACCAACGTCTATCATCAGAGTTATAACTAATGTTCCAAGCTTCTTCTTCAAAACAATACAATTCAGAACCACCAAAGCCTTGAAAAGCATCTGTACGATGCGCTAAAGACAATGGTTTAGAAAAAGTTTTACCGTTACCAGTTTGACTATAAACTAATTCAGGAGAAACAATATAAAGATAATTCGTATCAACATTAGTAACATATTCGGCATAGGTTAAATCGAAAAATGAAGGACAAGCCCCCACCGTTTCAAATTCAAAAGCGTCAGCAAAAGAATTTGCAAAAGAAAACGAAGAAAACAACACCAAGAGGGCTATAATCCTTTTCATTTTTGCCCCCATACAATAGCAGGAGCTTGAAAGGCTTGGAGGGTTTGGAATTCTAGGTAGCAGACAAAAAGCATGTTAATTTCTCGCTAGTGCCAAAGCACCAAAAAGAGGGACAATAATAACGGCTAGGTTTATAAAAAGACTGTACATAGCGTTAAAAACTGCACTGTTTGTAAATTCTAGGATAATCATTTTTTTCCAACCTCCAAAGCTAGGTAAGACATAAAGAACAAAGTAACAAAGCCAGTAAAACAAGCAATAAGAGCGATTAGAAAATTAAAATCCTCTTGGGCGATACCAAGTTCAGACGACCACGTTTGTACACACTCTCCATTCTCGTATTTATAGCCATCTTCAACAGATAAAATATAACTATGTGGAGCAGAGATATTTACGCCGTCGGAACGTTGGCCGTAAAATGTGCTGTAATGATTATTGTTGTAATAAGAAAGGCAAAGAGTACCGTTAGTATGCGTTAAAAGATAATCAGCCATCAAGGTGGAGGCGCACAAAAAGAACAAAACAACCATCTTGCGCATAAACACTCCTTTTTTACTTGCTAGCCTTTGCTAGTTGTTTAAACCTATTTGCTTAAGGCTCTTTTGTTTTGAGAACTTAACCCTAACTTTTCGCCTTTGGCGAACTTCCTAAAAAAATGGACGGGGACCCTCGACATGATGAAAAGCTGATCCACGTAAAAAAACAAAGAGCCGTTTTTTTAGTGGGCTTTTCACATGCCCCCATTTTTGTAGGAAGCAAGAGCAAGAGCATTTTTTAAATTTTTCTTTTTAAGAGAAAGAGCCTTTAGCAAAACGTTTTAATAATCGCTAAAACGCTTATATTTAGGCTTTTAATCAAGAGAGTGGGTGTCTTCTTGGCGCGCCTTGCGCTTAGGCCAAAAGCTTAAAATAAGGGGCTTTAAGTGTTCCTCACGGCACTTTGCATTAAAAGCGCAATTAGCAAAAGGCCACATGAACCAAACCAAGAATGACACCACTAACACCAAAAATACTGTACCCATGTTATGCGCTCCTTGCTATTTTTAGGGCGTAGGCAATACCCCATAAGACACCAAGAAACACACCGAAAGAGCCAAAGACCGCCAAAAAAACACTTTGATATATGACAAAATCCATTTTAAACCTTTTGAAAAGGGGCAATTAAGCCCCTTAAAATTAACGAGCCATGCCAATAGCACGTCGAACGCCCCAGATAACAGCAACTCCGACAAGAACCAAACCACCAACCGCTACAGCATCAGTGGTATTAAACTGTACTCCTGAAATATCCATTTTTTGTACCTCCTTTGTAAAATGTAGCCCAAGAGAAAGAGCTTCTAAAATCCTCAAAAAGAGCTTTAAAAGCCCCTTGAACCAAGGGGAAGCCGTTAAGCTTTTGGCTTTTCTGTTGGCTTTTCGGGGATTTTGGAAAGCCCCATAATTTCGCGAACAGTATTTAAGACTGAAACTTCTCCACGTTGATTAGGCAAAGAGCCACTAAAACTAATAGCTTGGCCAGTTTTTCGACATTGCTTAAAATGGTCGAGCAAAGCACCTGCTTCGGCATCGCTATCACAAGGGATTTTAAAAATGACTTCTTCCATGACTTCATCCATAACTTCCGTTTTTTCATTTGGCTTTTCGTAGAGGTTATATGTAGAAACCTTTACACTAGAACCAAATTTGCGACCTTCCATAGCGCCCGCACCTGTACTTTTTACAATGTAATCTCTTCCTAAGTTGTAAGAAACTTCGAAACCTGATTTAATAACTTCCATCTTGAACACTCCTTTTAAAGTTTTGTGTTATCGGACACCCCTTTACCTTGTACGTCGGGGAGAGTGTCCGCAAACCCCGACGAATAGCCTTTTAATGCCATGCTAAGGGCAAGGATTAAGCACGCGTTAAAAAGTTATTTAACAAAGCCTCATGAGCGCGTCTTTGATTTGCTAGTAATTTAAAAAATGCTTCTTTTTCATCGAGCGTATAGTTGCCTGTACTTGAAGAAAAATGAAAGTTGTTAACGTCTGAAATTGCTTTTTCATAGTCTTTGAGCAAGTCGCAGTATTCTTGATAATCTTGGGCGAGTTGATTTTGAGGGTTAGCGGACATTTGACACTCCTTTTTTAGTTTTCCCTTACATGTAGGGGGGGGTTTGGTATAATTGACATTTATACTATTATAAGATAAAGGTAACGCACAACTATTGTGCATTTATACTAAAAATAGTATCGAAACAAAACTTAAAAATAAGTAAATATGCACAATAATTTAGCAATAAGGAAGTAAAATGACAAGACAGCAACTAGCTGAAATGTTAAATATAACTAGAAACACACTAAACAATTGGGAAAAAGAAAAACCAGAACTTGTAAGATTAATTAATCAGGGTCTTGCACTAGATGAGCAAATCGAAGAAGTGGAAAGACATTTAGAAAAATTAAAAACAATCAAAGAAAAAGCGAGTAACGGGAAGTTGCTTAAGTGAAGGAAAATTAATGAAAATATTCATAGCATTTTTGATAGCAGTAAGCATGGCAAAAGCGGTTAATTGTCCAAATGGTGTGAAAGTGTGTATAGCTTACAAGGATGAACCACTTTGGAAAAGAGCATACTTTATCAATATGACAGGAGATAATATAAGAATAAGACATGGTAGTATATGGACAAATAATAGACATACAAGTTTAAACAACAGGATTTTTAACAGATACAGTAAAACAGTAATTGCAGAAGCACAAAAAGTAAAAAGTAAAATAACCAAAATGATAATAGAACCAATAATATTTAATTCATCATTTCAATATGAAAGAATAAACAACAAACAACAGTTTAAGCCAATTGAAAGGCCGATAAATAGAACAAGTAATAGGCAAAAAATAGAGATTGAAATGAGATAGAAAAGCATAGTTTTTTTTCGAATCCCTCTCTGTCCGCCACAAACCCACATACCTGAAGTTGAAAATATGCAAATAGCACTAGACGCCATTGAAAAACTCAAAGAACAGTATTTTTCTGACACACGGCCTTGGGTAGTGACGTACTCGGGCGGAAAAGATTCTACAACAGTATTGCATTTGGTGATTCGGATGCTCCAAGAACTCCACGATGAAGGCAGAGACACTAAACATGTGTATGTTGTCTCTTCTGATACGACAGTGGAAATGCCCGTTATTGAAAAATATACACAAACAAGACTAGACCAAATTACGCAATTTGCAGAAGAATCGAAACTAAAACTTTCGTGCCATAAGCTTGAACCAAAAGTTGAGGATTCTTTTTGGACGCTTTTGCTTGGGCTTGGTTATCCTTCCCCGACCAGTTCTTTTCGTTGGTGTACGGAGCGACTAAAGATTAACCCCGCAACAGAGTTTTTAAAACGCCTCGTTACGAAACATCAGTCTATTTTGATGTTACTTGGCGTGCGTTCGGATGAGTCGCAGGCAAGAGCAAATTCTATCGATAGTCGTGTTTTAAACCATAGAGGGCTTTCTGTTCACGATTCTATTCCAAACGCCTATGTTTTGTCGCCCATTAAGCACTGGTCAAATGAGGATGTTTGGACATATTTGAGTAAAAACCCATTTCCATGGGGTGACCACTCTTATATGATGAGCCTCTATGATAAAGGAAGTGGGGAGGGGGATTGCAATATCGCATTAAATCCTGAATCCCCTTCATGCGGAAAAACTCGGTTCGGTTGCTGGGTTTGTACAGTCGTGGAAAAAGACCGCTCTATGGAAGGAATGCTTAAAAATGGTGAAGAGTGGATGGCTCCCCTTTGGCACTACAGAGAAAAACTTTATGAATACAGAAATGATCCAAGTAAAAGATACGTAAGGCGTAGGAATTGGTCGAGTGGATCGGGTGCATTTTTGATGAGCGTGAGAAAAGAGCTTTTGGAAAAACTTTTAGAAACAGAGCAAAAAGTCAATAAAAACTACCATTTGATGAAAGTAAAAGCAACGGACTATAACCCAAAAGAAAAAATAGAGATTATCAGGGATGTGGAGATAGAACAAATCCAGAAAAAATGGGATGGCGATGGAGACATTTCTAATAGTGCCTATAGGGTGGCCCAAAAGTTTGGGCGACTCACAAGTAAAGTGCTGAGTTCAGACCTTAGAAATGAACTGGAATCTTTGGGTGAGGATGGTTTTAATGTAGAGCTTTTTGAAAGAATATACGAAATCGAAACCCACAAAAAAAACATCGCAAGCAGATACGGAGTGTTAGGGGAGATAGAAAAAAGAGTGATGGATTTTTATAAAGGCGAGTACCGTGAGATTAACTAGTCTAGTTGTTCAAAATATGTTTTCTTATTATGGAACAAATACTATATATTTTGATGCCATCACTTGCGTCATAGGAACAAATGGGCTTGGAAAAACGTCGTTGCTTAATGCCATTAAGCTATGCCTAGGTACATCGACCATTGAGATTGAGTCCGTGCTAAACAACAATGCAGAAGAGAAAAAATGCGCAGTGGTGCTTAATTTTGATAGTTTTAGCGTCAAAAGAACATGGAGATTTGAAAATAAAGTAGAGGAATCCCTTTCTGTAGTTTTTGAAGACGAGTCGAAGCTTGAAGATGCCGAAGCGGAGCATTTTTTACAAAACAAAATTCCAAATTTTTTAGTGGATTTTTTGTTTTATGATGGAGAGGTTGGAGACAATCTTCTTTTGCTTTCAAGTACGAGGTTGAAGTCGATTTTTGATTATGTGTTTGATTTGGATCTTTTAGAGAATACACGAAAAGATTCTTTGGAAGTGGCAAAAAGACTTTTGGAAAATAGCACCGATGTTGACACCAAAGAGTTGCTAGCCCTTGAGAACAAAAAAGAGTCTTCACAAAAAACCCTTACATGTAAGAAAGATGAGATTGTGCTTGTTGAAAAAGAGTTGAAAACTTTAAAAAACGAACTTCAAAAAACCAATACAAAGATAAAAAACAAAAGTAAAAAAACAAAAGAGCTTCACAAACAGCTTGAGACGATTCAAGTAAAGCTAGATGAAAAATCCTCCTTTTTTAAAGAGCTTATTTTGTGGCAAATGCCTCTCTTGCTCAACGAAGCACTTTATGCAAAACTAAAAAACAAAGAAGCAAAAGCTATCACTATAGAAGACGAATCCCTTTTTGCAAACAAGTTTGAAAAATTTGCAACACAGGCTCAAAGTCCTCTCGACACAGACAGGCTTTTAGACCTCTTTAAGTCGCTCATGGTGAAAGATGGTAAGGGTATTGAGCTTTCGATAGACAAAGATGCATTTAAAACACTTACCGAAGAAATGAAGCAGTTGCAGCTTGCCAAAAATGAAATCATGGGACAGATTAAAGAAATCGAAAATTCGCTCATGGAAGAAGAAGTTGTCCGTGGGCTTGTCTTGCAACGCGAAGGGTTTGAGGCAAAAATTAATACACTTGAAGAACAGATGGTCGACCTAGAAGCGACTATTTTTGAACTTGCTAATGAGATTAAAGAGACAGACAGGACGCTTACACAGGCTTTTAAAGTAGACCAAGACAAATACTCTAGCATGAGAGGCTATAGGGAACTGAAGGCAATAGCAAGCGCAAGCGCAAAGGTTTATGCAAGAAACCTAGAAAAAAACCTAGATATTTTCAATAAAAAACTTAAACAAAACACGGCAAATTTTCTAAGACAGTACGAACACATAGAAGAAATCTTCATAGACGCACAGCACAAAATCGTTGTTTCTGATGGCAAAAAAATACTAAACACCAAGTTGCTTTCTGCAGGGCAAAAACAGATTTTGAATTTTTTAATCATCAAGACTATCTTAGAGTTTAAAAAATTTGCCTCTTTTGTGATGGTGGATACGCCTTTTGGAAGATTGTCGAGTAAAAATAAAGATTTGCTTTTAAGCGGCTGTTATTTAGAGTTTGACGTGCTTGTGCTTTTGCTAACCGATAGTGAATATGAGTTTGTCAAGACGCAAAATCTCCAGCATAAGCACTATCAGATTCAGCGCACACTCGTAGGGTCAAAACTGGAGGAGATAGCATGATACGCACAACGCAAGAGACAGAAAACTTCATCTCGCCTCTTTCTAAAATGTTAAATCTTGAAAACGAGCCCAAGTGGGTTGTGCTTCGGTTTATGCTCAATATTTCGCTTTCTTTACAAAGAGAGTTTGAGTCTTTACATGTAGAGAATTTTGACGGGAAAGAGTACAGACTAGAGCAGTTGACAGGAGAGGGCAAGGGGGCAGACGACCATACAAAACTTTACTGGGACATGGTAGAGGCTTATGATGGAATCACCATCACCTCCAAAAAAGAGCTAGAGGAAAACCTCCAAAAACATATTCTTAGAGGTTGCCTCATTCTGAAAACTTCACTCAAACACGATAGTAATATTTTTGAGTTTATTGGGCAAGATTTTTAAATACTTGACTTTTGCACTATAATAGTACAAAAGTCAAGGGAGCTTCTCAATGACAAAACAAGAGATACTTACAACACTCTCCAAACAAAAACCTTATCTTGAAAAAGAGTTTGAGGTAAGCAAAATCGGTCTTTTTGGAAGCTATGCAAAAGATAAACAAACCGATGAGAGCGATATAGATTTTTATGTAGAGTTTAAAAGAAAAACTTTTGACAACCTTGCGGGACTATGGGTCTATCTCGAAGAGCTGTATCATAAAAAGATAGACATCATCCACAAGCATAAAAACAATAACCCTGTCATTATCTCAAATATTCAAAAAGAGGTCATCTATGGATAAGGCAAATATCTCTGAACTTATCCATTTTGTACTCCAAAGTATCCTGCTTATAAAAGAGAGATTTGCACCCATCAACTCCAGTGATGATTTTTTAGCCGACAATGACGGACTTATGCGACTTGATGCCATATCTATGAGGCTTCAGTCCATCGGCGAAGCTCTCAAAAATATAGACAAAAAAGAGAGGGATTTTTTGCTCCAAGTGGCAGATAAAATCTACTGGAGCAAAATCATCAAAACGAGAGAAATCTTAACCCATCATTACATCGACATAGATGCCGAAACCATCTATGACATCTGCAATGAAAAGCTTGATGAGCTTGAAGATAAGGTTTTAAAGTTACAGAGTAAGCTTTAGAAGAGACTTTAGTAGTCTTTTC
>NZ_JAFHKK010000027.1 GCF_016937535.1 Sulfurospirillum tamanense
TTTTGGTGGATGATAGCAAGACAATCCTCGCCACCGCTCAAATGGCCATGGAAGAACTTGAAAACAGTGGCAAGGTGGTCATGAAAACCTACCTCAACCCAGCAGAGCTACTTGAAGCCTTAGAAAACGGGAGGGAAGATTATGATATGCTCATCAGCGACATCAACATGCCCCAGCTCAACGGCCTTGACCTCTCCCATTCCCTCAAACAAAACCCCCGTTTTAAACACAAACCCATTCTCATTCTTACCACCGAAAGTTCTGCCGAGATGAAAGCCAAAGGCAAGGCAATCGGAGTAACAGGCTGGCTAGTAAAGCCCTTTAGTAACGACAAGCTTGTTAAAGCTGTCTCTATGGTATTAGGACTCTAACATGAATGCACCACAAAAAGAGGCATCTAATGGCATCCAGCGCTACCTCACATTCTTTGTAGATGGAGAGCAGTACGGCCTCAACATCCGCAACGTCAAAGAGATTATCGCCTCCATGAACATCACCACCGTCCCTAAAACCCCACCCTACATCAAAGGCGTCATTAACCTGCGCGGCGCGGTCATTCCCGTCATTGATGTGCGACTCAAATTTGGCCTAGAAGAAAAAGCGCACGACGTCAACACGGCCATCATCATCAATGTCATCGATAATGTCTCCATCGGCTTTATCGTAGACCGCGTGGAGGATGTGCTTTCCGTCAATGCCACCCAGCTGACCGACGCGCCCCGCTTTGGGGCAAGCGTTGATACCTCGTTTATTGAAAACGTCGCGGAGATTAATGACCATGTCATTATGATCCTCAACCTCAAACGCATTTTCGAACAAGATGAACTTGTTGACATTGCCAGTATTGAAAAAACTCAGGAGAATTAAGATGAACATGACTATTGGAAAGCGCATTGGACTTGGTTTTACCTTACTTATCTTTATTACTCTCGCTCTTGGAGCCATCGGGGTAATTAATATGCGTGATGCCGCGACAACCTCCGCCAGACTCTCTGCTGTCTACGCCCCCGAAGCAGACATTGGCTCCAAAATATTTAACTCTGCCAACAAGATACGCTACGCCATTCGTGCCTTTACAATGCGAGATGACGAATCGGCCCTAGCGGACGCAAAGAAAGAGCACAGAACCCTGCAAGCCCTCTTAGCTGAAGCAGAACAGCTTGGCCGCAAATACAATCTCTCAAAACTCCTTGAACAACACAAAATTGCCATCAACTCCACTGCTCAATATATGGCTTCCGTGGAGCGCAGTGAAGAAATCTTAAAGCAGAAAAAAATAGCCGATGCGGCACTTGTTTCAAATGCTCCTGTCATTCTAGAAAACATAAACCGCTACATCAACTCCGTGCGTCAAAATCAACTGGATGAAGTTAATGGAAAACTCTATCCAGAGCGCATTATAGAGCGTATAGATAAAATCCTTATAGCCAACGAACTAAGTCTTTTGGTCAACAATGCTCGCGTTCTTGGTCAGCGTGCTTTGGCCATTAATGATATCAGCCTTTATTCTAGAGCTATTGAAAACTTTGCAAAAGTTAACACCACTGTCAACAGCCTAATCGCCGAAACAAGAAACCCTCAAACCATTGCAATCTTAAATAGTATCGCCTCTAGCGCTGATGTCTATAAAAAATCCCTTGAAGAGATGCTTCTTGTCACAGAAAAAACTGCTGTGGAAAATGCTTTGCGGATTCGCTTAGCCACAGAGGTTATTGGGGCAGCAGAAGCCACCCTTGCTCTTGCTGTTGAAAATGTAGAACGCTTATCTAATGAATCAACAGATTCTCTCAACACCTCATCCACCCTCATGCTTATCGTGCTTAGTCTTGCTATTTTATTTGGTATCGTTGTTGCTTTTTTTATTGCACGGGGCATCATCAAAGCCATCACTACCGCCGTACACTCCATCCTCGAAGCCAACGACCAAGTCCTGAGTGCTTCCAACGAAATCGCAGACTCCTCTACCTCTTTGGCTGAGGGGGCAAGCAGACAGGCAAGCAGTGTAGAAGAAGTGAGTGCAACGATTGAAGAATCCACTTCCATCAACACCCAAAACGCTGAAAACACCAGAGAAGCAGATATCTTAGCCAAAGAGACAAAAGCAGCTGCGCAAAAAGGGTTCAATAAGGGTGATGAACTCATGAAAGCCATGCAGTCTATTAACCACTCGAGTGAGCGCATCTCTAAGATTATTAAGACTATTGATGAGATTGCTTCCCAGACCAAACTCCTTGCGCTAAATGCAGCCGTAGAAGCAGCACGTGCGGGAGAGCATGGTTTAGGCTTTGCGGTGGTTGCCGATGAAGTCAAATCCCTAGCCCAACGCTCCGCCGATGCTGCCACTGAAACAGCTACCATCATTGAAGAAGCGATTGTCCAAGCTAAGAACGGCTCTTCTATCTCTAAAGAGACCAGTGAAGCCTTTGAAGATATCTTGCAAAAGATAGAAAAGACCTCTAACCTTATTAGTGAAGTTTCTATCTCAGCAAAAGAGCAGAGTGAAGGGATGAATCAAATCGCTACAGCCATGGGAGAGATTGACCAAATCACCCAACAAAACGCGGCTACTAGTGAAGAAGCTGCGGCGGCAAGTGAAGAGCTTAATGCCCAAGCACACTCCATGAAAGAGACCGTAGGGGTGATTGCAAAGATGGTGGGATTTGTGCAAGAGCATATACATAACAATGTTCCTAAAAAACAGAAAAAGGCACTAGCAAAGCCCTCAGCCAAGCTACCCAATAAAAAAGCTTCTTCTCAAAGAAACACTGCCCGTAATGATAACGATGTGTTCCCTTTGGATGAGGATGATTTGAAAGAGTTTTAATGTTACATGTAAAGAAAACAAAGAGAGGTTGATATGAATATGACAATAGGAAAACGTATTGCCGCAGGTTTTGCCACATTGGTTCTTATTACATTAATTCTTGGTGCTATTGCTGTAGTAAACATGCGTGATGCTGCAGCAACTTCCACAAGGCTATCGCAAGTTTATGCACCTGAGTCAGACATTGCCGCACAAATTTTTGACGCAGCCAATGAAATGCGCTATGACATTCGTGCTTTTACGATGCGCGATGATGAAAATGCGCTAGCTAGCGCCAAGCAAGCGTACCAAAATCTTCAAAGCTATCTTGCTCAAGCGCAAGAGCTCGGTCGCACTTACGATTTGACCAAGCTCCTTGAACACCATAAGATTGCAACCACTTCCGCTACCGAGTACATGGCTTCCGTGGAGCGAAGTGAACGGATTTTACAACGCAAAAAAGTAGCAGACCGCGCCTTGGTCGTTAATGCACCCATCATTATGGAAAACATTTCAACATATGTCCAATCTGTACGCCAAAACCAGCTTGATGAAGTCAATGGAAAGCTCTACCCTGAGCGCATTATGGAGCGGATTGATAAAATTATCTTAGCCAATGAGATGGCCATGCTAGCCAACAACTCACGTGTTTTGGGGCAACGGGCCTTGGCCATCAACGACAGCACGCTAATTACGCTAGCAGTCGAAAACTTTACTAAAGCGGCCAATATAAACCAGAATCTTATCAGCAATACCCGTAATCCCCAAACAATAGTACTGCTTGAAAATATTCTTGCAAGCTCTAAGATCTATGAGGGCTCCCTCAGGGAAATGCTAGCAGTCATGGAAGAAACGGCCAAAGAAAACGCTTTGCGTATTCAATTGGCTGCAGAGGTCATTAAAGCCGCAGAGGCAACGTTACATTTAGGACTTGACAACGTGGACACCCTTTCCCAAGAGTCAACAGCCTCCCTGCAAACTTCTTCTTTGGTGATGATTGGGGGTGTCGTTATTGCCCTTGTGCTTAGCATTTTAATAGCTTTTTTTATTGCACGGGGCATCATCAAAGCCATCACTACCGCCGTACGCTCCATCCTCGAAGCCAACGACCAAGTCCTGAGTGCTTCCAACGAAATCGCAGACTCCTCTACCTCTTTGGCTGAGGGGGCAAGCAGACAGGCAAGCAGTGTAGAAGAAGTGAGTGCAACGATTGAAGAATCCACTTCCATCAACACCCAAAACGCTGAAAACACCAGAGAAGCAGATATCTTAGCCAAAGAGACAAAAGCAGCTGCGCAAAAAGGGTTCAATAAGGGTGATGAACTCATGAAAGCCATGCAGTCTATTAACCACTCGAGTGAGCGCATCTCTAAGATTATTAAGACTATTGATGAGATTGCTTCCCAGACCAAACTCCTTGCGCTAAATGCAGCCGTAGAAGCAGCACGTGCGGGAGAGCATGGTTTAGGCTTTGCGGTGGTTGCCGATGAAGTCAAATCCCTAGCCCAACGCTCCGCCGATGCTGCCACTGAAACAGCTACCATCATTGAAGAAGCGATTGTCCAAGCTAAGAACGGCTCTTCTATCTCTAAAGAGACCAGTGAAGCCTTTGAAGATATCTTGCAAAAGATAGAAAAGACCTCTAACCTTATTAGTGAAGTTTCTATCTCAGCAAAAGAGCAGAGTGAAGGGATGAATCAAATCGCTACAGCCATGGGAGAGATTGACCAAATCACCCAACAAAACGCGGCTACTAGTGAAGAAGCTGCGGCGGCAAGTGAAGAGCTTAATGCCCAAGCACACTCCATGAAAGAGACCGTAGGGGTGATTGCAAAGATGGTGGGATTTGTGCAAGAGCATATACATAACAATGTTCCTAAAAAACAGAAAAAGGCACTAGCAAAGCCCTCAGCCAAGCTACCCAATAAAAAAGCTTCTTCTCAAAGAAACACTGCCCGTAATGATAACGATGTGTTCCCTTTGGATGAGGATGATTTGAAAGAGTTTTAATGTTACATGTAAAGGAGTGGCAATGACGATTGATGGTGACGTATTAGAAATTGACATCGATATGGAGCTTGATGATGTGATGGAGCTTAGAAATTTTGCCAAGCCGCGCCTAGACTACATTGAAGAGATAGCAGTCAATGGTGAAAAAGAGGACGTACGCACCTCTGCGCTTTTTTCGTTGCTTTTTGCCATTAAACGCAGTAAACCTAGTATCAAGATTCCGCTCATCGATGCGCCCTCTCTTGAACTAGGAACCTTTGGAACTTTGAACTGGATACACTAATGGACATCAATAAATTACGCGATATATTTATCGAAGAGGCAAATGAAATCATTGAGAAGTTGGATGTAGACATCATCAATTTCGAAGAAGACCCTTCAGACAAGGAGCTGCTAAATGAGCTCTTTCGTGGCGTTCACACCCTCAAAGGAAGTGCAAACTCCTTTGGATTTTCTCGCCTTGGGGAGTTTGTACACCACTTTGAAGATGCGCTAGATTACTACCGAAACTCAAAAGCGGAAGTCACCAGCCAAGTCATTGATACTTTCTTAAATGCCGTAGACCTCATCAAGGAAGTCATGTTTGTAGAAGTGGATGGCTTGGATGCCTTACCAGAAGGGTACCATGAGTGCCTTGCTAGGATTAAATCTCTCCTTAGCGAAGAAGCTCTTCCCAAAGAGTCAACCCCGCCTCTTTGTTCTGAAGTAGATCTGGGTGCGGAATTTGATCTAACGGAAGAAGTTGAACTTGACAAGACTCCAAACCAGAGTTCTCTCCTCGTCCCTTTGGCTGTAGATATTGAAATTCTTAAAAACAAGCTTTTTGAAGAAGAGGTTTTATATAAAATCCTTTTAACCATCGATGATGATATCTATTTTCGCGGATTTGATCACATCAAATTTTTAGCCTTGTTGTCCAAAGAAGGGCACATACTCACATCTTATTGGAATATGGCCAATGTTCCAAACCTAGAAGGCTTTGACCCCGAGAAGTCTTGCGTAGGGAGCATTGAAATCTATCTCGCCTCCAAACAAACCCAAGAAGCTATTCAGAGTGTCTTTGAATACCTTGAAGAGCACGAGTACCACATTGAAGTTTTAGTCAAAAGTGAAAAAAAACCTCCTATTCCCATCCAAAAAGAAGAGATTAAATACGGTCGTCGCCAAGAAGATGAGGCAGAGATTGAGAGTGAGGTTAAAACAAATTCCCCACAAGTGCGCCGTAAAACTGATGCCGCTTCGTTTGTGAAAATTGACACGGGAAAGCTTGATGAGCTTTTTGATTCTATTGGGGAACTCGTCATCGCCCAAAACTTTTTGGCAGAAAACGAAGCTATCATGAACATGAAAAATGAAAGCATTACCAAGACCATCGGCGTGCTTTCTAAGATCACCAAACTCATCCAAAGCCGTGTTATGAGTTTGCGCATGGTGCCTGTGCAAGAAACCTTTGAAAAGATGAAGCGGGTGGCGCGGGATGCCTCTAAAAAAGTCAACAAAGAGATTTCCCTAGTCATTGAAGGGGGCGACACAGAGATTGATAAAACCATGATTGACGCCCTCTCCGATCCACTCATTCACCTCATCCGCAATGCCATTGACCACGGGATTGAAGATGGCCCCAGTCAAAGAGAAGAGTTGCGCAAAAGCCCCATAGGAGTTGTCACCCTCAGGGCGTATCACCGAGGCGGTAATGTCGCCATTGAGATTGTTGACGATGGGCGCGGCATCAACAAAGAACGTGTCTTGGCAAAAGCCCTAGAGCGCGGCATTGTTAATCCCGACGATGAACTTAGCGACGCACAGATTTTTGGACTTATCATGCAGGCGGGTTTTTCTACTGCAGCCCAAGTGAGCGACATCTCTGGACGCGGGGTTGGGCTTGATGTGGTACGCACCTCCATTGAAAAACTCAACGGCAAAGTAGAGATTGCATCTGAGCAAGGAAAGGGGTCCACCTTTACCATCTTACTCCCGCTAACGCTAGCCATCATCGATGGAATGCTGGTGCGGTGTGAAAAAGATACCTACATCATCCCAACCTTAAGCGTATTAGAATCGTTTATTCCTAAACAAGAGAATGTTCACTCCTTTAAACATAAAGGCGAGTTCATCGACTTGCGGGGCAAGATGATTCCCATCATCAGGCTCAACGAGGTGCTTAATACTTCCAAGACAGCTCCCAAAGCATGGGAATCCACCCTTGTGTGCATTGAAAGTGAAAAAGGACGGTACGCCTTGCTTATTGATGATTTGATTGGACGCCAGCAAGTCGTTATCAAACCGCTCGGACCTGCCCTTTCTTCCATTAAAGAGATTTCAGGGAGTGCTATCATGGGCAATGGCGAAATTGCACTCATTTTAAATACCGAAGAGCTGTTTATGCCCCACGAGGTGAACAGTGAACTTAGAGCTTAGTCCCAAAGAGTTTGCTCTTTTTAAAAACCTGATTTACCAAGAATTTGGCATTGCGCTAAGTGAACGCAAAAAAACCTTGGTACAAACAAGGTTGCGCAAATGGGTGCAAAGCCTTGGGCTTCCTAATTACGAAGCCCTGTACAAACACGTGGAGCAAAACCCCCACGAACTGGTGCTTTTGGCTGATGCAATTACGACAAACGTGACCTCTTTTTTTCGCGAAGAGAGCCAATGGTTGTTTTTAGAAAAGCACATCCCAAAAACGTACAGCAAAACCAAGCGGTTGCGCATTTGGTCTTCGGCGTGCTCTTCGGGTCAAGAGCCTTACACTATTGCCATGTTTTTGCAAGAAATCTTGCCTGATGCCCACACGTGGGACATCAAAATCTTGGCAACAGACTTATCGTATGACATTTTGAAAAAAGCCCAGCAAGGCCACTACCGCGCAAAAGACCTAGAAGGTATGCCTAAAAAGCTGATGAACAAGTACTTTTCCAAAACCCCTGATGGCCTTTATGCTATCAGTAAACAGTTAAAAGAGATGATTGTATTTCGCTCTTTTAACTTGGTCACGGGAAACTACAAACTATTTTCACGTCCTTTTGATTGTATATTTTGTCGCAATGTAATGATTTATTTTGACAAACCAACCCAAGAAAAGGTGATTGACAATTTGGTCAATCTTATCTCACCCAAAGGGCTTTTGCTCATTGGACATTCTGAGTCAATCACGCGGCACGATGCGAGGATTTCCTCCGTCTCTCCGTCAATTTATGAAAAACGAGGTGCTTAATGGATATTGGAACCGTAACAGACGATGCGCTACTTGGCGAGATTGATAGGCGCTTCAAGGAAAAACAATCTTCCATTGAGGAGATGGAGTTTTTAACCAAAAAACTCTTGGAGATGAATGAAAAAAGCAAAAAAGCCCAAGAGGTCAAAAGCCAGTTTCTCTCGTTGGTAAAAAACGAATTCAACAACCCCGTTTCCTCACTTTTAAGCGTGGCAGACATGCTGCAAAAAGTGAAGGACCCAAGCAGAGCCCATGCCATGGGAGAACTGCTAAAGCGGGATTTGCTGAAAATCGATTTTAGCCTCAAAAACATCTTTGCCGCCTCGGAGATTGAAGCGGGAGATGTATCTAATGACTACAATCGCATCAACATAGAAGAACTGTTTGAAGAAATTCGCGAATACTTTGCCCTGCTTATTAAAGACAAGTCTTTACATGTAATCCTTGAAAACCATTGTGATAAAGAGTTCATTAGCGACTCTTACAAGCTTTACCTCATCCTCATCAATCTCGTTTCCAACGCCTGTGAATTTTCCTACGAAGGAAAGGAAGTTACCATTCAGATTACATGTAACGATTCGGGCCATGTGATTAAGGTCAAAAATTTTGGGGAAGGCATCAGCGAAGACCACACGAAAGAAATCTACAACCGCTTTGTCCATTTTGAAACAGGCCATACCCGCGCCACGGCAGGCCTTGGGCTTGGCCTAAGCGTTGCGCGAGGCATGTGTGAAGCAATGGAAGGCACCATCGACAATGACCACGAGGGAGAAGCAACGGTGTTTACTGTCCGCATTCCCTACCCAGATGAGCAAGAACTCTCTACTAGCCAAGCCTTTGGCTCCAATGAGTTTATGTTTGAAGAAAACGATGGATTGATGGAGTTTTAATGATTCCTACAAAATTCATCCATGTGGGCGAAATCTACATTGGCGTCAAACCTACCCAGATCAATACGGTGCTAGGGTCTTGCGTGTCCGTGTGCCTTTATGACCCCGTGGAGTGCATTAGCGGGATGAACCATTACCTCGTGCCATTATGGAACGAAAACGGCTTGCAAAGTCCAAAATACGGCAACATCTCCATCCCGCGCCTCATCGAAAGCATGGTCAATGTGGGCTGCCAAAAATACAACATTGTGGCAAAGATATTTGGCGGAGCCAATGTGCTTGATGTCAGCAAAGAAGACATGATGATAGGCCGTAAAAATATACTTATCGCCAAAGAGCTACTCAATGAGCACAAGATTAAAATTGTTGCCCAAGATATTGGAGGAACGCAAGGAAGACGGATTATGATGCAAAGCGACACAGGAAAAATCCTTTTAAAATACACCGGAGGGCGATAATGGGCTTGCGCGTATTGGTGGTGGACGATAGCGCAACAGCCCGTGCGGTACTAACCGAAATTTTACGTCAAGACTCCGACATTGAAAGTGTCGAAGCAGCGCCCGATGCTTACGTCGCGCGAGATAAAATCGTTAAGTTTCGCCCTGATGTTATTTGCCTTGATGTAGAGATGCCGCGCATGGATGGGATTACCTTCTTGCGGAAAATTATGCAGTACATGCCCACACCCGTCATCATGGTCTCTTCTCTTACTACCCAAGGGGCGCGTACGACGCTAGACGCGCTTGAGGCGGGCGCAGTGGATTTCATCCCCAAGATGCATTCTAATCTTTACGAGGGGCGCAGTGCCATCGAAGAAGAGCTTCTCACCAAGGTCAAAGCCGCCGCAAAAGCAAAGGTTCGGCCCAAAACCACAGCGCCAAAGCCTAGCGAACGTCTTGAGTATAAAAGCTTCACCACCACCCAAAAACTTATCGCCATCGGCTCTTCCACAGGCGGCACCGAGGCCCTTAAAGAGGTCCTTACCAAACTGCCCGCCAACTCCCCAGGTGTTCTTGTTACCCAACACATGCCTGCCTCTTTTACAGGACAATTTGCCAATCGCCTCAACGAACTGTGTGCCATGGAAGTCAAAGAAGCCCAAAGTGGAGACACCTTGGGTGTTGGCAAGGTGTTTATCGCCCCAGGAGACAAGCACATGGTACTGCGCCGTTCGGGCGCACGGTACTATGTGGAGGTGGGCGATGGTCAAAAAGTCTCAGGCCACCGCCCTTCTGTGGATGTGCTCTTTAACTCTGTTGCCAAAGTCGCAGGCGATAATGCCATCGGCGTCATTCTCACAGGAATGGGAAGCGATGGGGCCAGAGGACTTTTAAAAATGCACGAGACAGGCGCCGTTACCCTAGGTCAAGACGAGGCCAGTTGTGTGGTGTACGGCATGCCCAAGGTAGCCTACGAACTAGGAGCGGTGGACACACAAGTGCCCTTGGAAAAAATGGCCTCAAAAATTTTAAGTGAGCTTTCCAGAATGACAACCTAGAGTGGAACTCCTTTTGCTTACAGTCAATATGCTGACTGCCAAAAGGAGGACCCGTGAGGCTTCGCTTAACAAAAAATGCAACCGTTGTCGAACTTCCAGAACGGTCTGTTTGGCTGCATGAAATTTCTCAAAAACTGCGGGCCACCTTTGAAAAAACCTTTTGGGCCAATAACTGCTTAATCAACCTTCCCATTAAAGGTGATGACTCTAAGCGTCGGCTTTTCCTGCTAGAACTCTACCGAACCTGTTCTAAAAATGCCCAAAAACACGATAGCCGATTCTTGAAGCGCTTGCTCGAATCTGCTCATAAACCCATCAAAATACAAATCACCAAAAGCCTCTCGCCCACCAAGCGCGTCAGAGTTGCTTTTCGGGTTGATACACGTGGTTTATGGATTCATTTGCCCCAAGATGAAACCTTCATGTTTTGGCATTTGACGCACAAGCTCAAACACGTTGAACTAACGCATGATTTTTTCAAGAAACAGATTTTACTCCCCTTTCCTTCAAAAACATTGCAACATGAAATAGAAAATTTTCTAGCAAATCCCTCTCTTTTTGGATACACCTTGGATTTTGACGTTCACGCTCCTGCGCTTGCGCGTTTTTTTGAAGGGTGCACCGATACTCATGATAGCGAACTTCATGCCCACTATCAGCTTCTAAACCTCCCCCACACAGCCAAACCCGATGAGCTTCGCCACCGCTATTTAGAGTTAGCCAAAGCCCACCATCCTGATTTGGCCGCTAACAATCACGACGCCAAAAGTCGCACACGCAAATTTCAACAAATTCAAGAAGCCTACCATGCCATCAAAACCCAAAAGAGATGTTCTGCCTAAATGCCGCGCAAACGCTACAGCCTTGGAGACATTGAAAACTTACTCACTTACCTACCTTTAGCATTTATTGGGTTTTTTGCCCTTTTGGCTTTTTTACTTTCCATGGTCGTGCTTTCTGCCCAAGAAGAGCATGAGATAGGCCTGCTCGCCCAACGGCAAAACCTTCGCATCGATTTTGAACGCCAAAAAGCACTAGAGGATTTTATCGCACATATTCAACAAGAGATTACCCAACATTTTCGCACCAAAGAGCTAGAACTCATCTCTCATGTGGACACCTTACAAGGGGTCATCGAAGGACTCAAGCGCCCCGAATCCATGCTGGGCATCACTGAGTTGCTTCCTTTTTTAACGCGCCTTGAATCCCAACACGGTGTGCGCTTTGCCGTGCTTGATCAAGAGACCCTCCTGCCCAACTACGGCCTCGAAGAAATCCGCACCCTCCAAGAGCTCATTTTTAACAACCTCACCAACCCTCGCTCCACCCAACTTACCATCCAGTACATTCTTTCCCAAGGGAAGAAAAGCACCATGACATGGAAAAACCAGCCCGAACAGACTATTTGGCTGAGCCATTTTCAAGCCATCCCTTTTAACGCGTGGCACGTAGGGGCATTTTCTTCGGTCAATAGCCTAGCCTCTTTAACGCAAGAAGCGCTACAGCGGGCCATTCACTCTCATCAGGGAGTGTACAAGTTCTGGGTGTATGATTACGAAAAAGAACTTTTTTTTGATGCCACACACCCATGGGTACCAACTGCCAAAGTAAAAGGTGTGGTAGGTTTGGCCGAAGCCAAAGCACTGTTTGAAGGCAAACATTGGCAAACCCAAAAACAACACCCGTTTTTATACGATTTCAACCGTTTCCGCCTTGCCATTGGAGTACATACTCCTGCTCCTTTTATGCCAGACACCCAAGAGATTGTTCAGCGGTTTAACAATGAACGCTTCGTCTGGGGGGTGCTCATCGTTGCTGTTGCGGCAGTCATGCTTGGGGCGTCGCTCATGTTTAGTGGATTCATCAAAGATATTTTTGCGGCCTACAACCGCCGTTTTGAGCGGCGCAATACCCAACTTCAAGCCCTCAAAGAACGCTTTGAGCTTGCCATTATTGCCTCCAATGATGGGCTGTGGGACACCAATTTTCAAACGGGGAAAACCTTCTTTTCTCCCACGTGGCTACGGATGCTTGGGTACACGCGTGAAGACGTGCGCTCCTACGCACAATGGCAAGATCTCATCCATCCGGAAGACAAAGAGCGTGTCCTAAAAGCCATGCAAGAGCACATGGAAGGCCAAAGAGAACACTTCGTGGGCGAATACCGCTTGCGCACCAAAGTTGGCCGTTACCGTTGGGTGCTGGCACGGGGGAAACTCTTTAAAGACAAAGAAGGGCGCGCCGAACGCTTGCTCATGATGACCATGGCCATCGTGGAGCGCAAACGCATGGAAAAAGCCATCGAAGACACCCACAAACTCACCGAAGGCGGTCACATTGTGCTGCTGCGCTGGCGCAACGATGAGGCCTTTAGCCTCACCTTCGCCTCCAAAAGCCTCAAACGCTTTGGCTATACCCAAGATGACCTGCTCCAAGGGGTGCTTACCTACCGTGACATCATTCACCCCGAAGACCAAGAGATGGTGCGCCACAGTGTACATGAAGCCATCACTACGGGCAAGCGCTCTGTTTCACTCACTTACCGCATCCTTACCAAAGCCCACGAGTCCCGCTGGGTCTTTTCCCATGCCATTTTTTTGCGGGATGATTTTGGCAAAGTGACCGACTTGTACGGTTACATTTACGACATCACCGCCATCAAAGCAAGCGAACAAGAACTCTCCCGCAGGGTCGCCGAAGAAGTCCACAAAAACCGTGAAAAAGAGAAGCTGCTCATCCAGCAAAGCAAGCTTGCCGCCATGGGTGAAATGCTCGGCGCCATCGCGCACCAGTGGCGCCAACCCCTCAACCACATCTCACTGCTCTTGCATTTTGTACGCGACTTGTTTGTCGCGGGCAAGCTTGATGAAGCCTCCATGCGCAAATACGCCGATGAGGCCAAAGCGCAAGTGGCGTACATGTCCCAAACCATCGACGATTTTAGAAACTTCTACCAACCCTCCAAAGACAAAACTCGCTTTTGCGTCAAAGAGGCACTGTTGGGAGCAGTGGAGATTGTAAAACACCAATTTATACACTACGAAATAGCTTTACATGTAAAGGGCGAAGCGTGCGAGATTGTGGGGTACGAAAACGAGTTTAAACAAGTAGTGCTCAACATCCTCACCAACGCCAAAGACGCCCTTTTGCTCAAACGCGCCAACGGCCCTTTTGAGGCGCGCATCACCCTTACATGTAAAGCCCTCTCCAAAGGGGTACGCGTGACCCTGTGCAACAACGGCGAAGCCATCGAAGAGGGTATTATGGAGCGGATTTTTGAGCCCTATTTTACTACCAAGTTTGAAACCCAAGGCACCGGTATTGGGCTATACATGAGCAAAACCATCATCGAAGAAAACATGAAAGGAAAGCTAGAAGCGGCCAACACCAAAGAGGGAGTCTGTTTTACCGTCACGTTGCCCGTGGTGTAACGTGTTTAGCCAGAGCGACCAAGCGAAAGAAAAAAGCCCGCTGTGGAGCAAACTGCAACAAGTATTCAGGATGCCACTGCAACCCAATAAAAAGAGGATGCTCAGGCGCTTCAATGGCCTGCACAATCCCATTGGCTTCCCACGCAACCTTACGCAGTCCTTCTCCCAAACGGTCGATGGATTGGTGGTGCAATGAGTTAACACGGTAGCGTTCGTGGCCCAAAATCCCATAGAGTGCTGAGTTAGCATCAATGTAAATGGTTTTGCGCGGAAGCAAGGTGGTAAGATGGGGTGATTCCACGTAAAAATCCTTAATCTCTTGGTGGAGTGTTCCTTTGCGGTAAATGTTCATCAACTGCATCCCGCGGCAAATACCCAAAAGGGGAACACGGTGCTTAAAGGCATGGGCGATAATCTCTAATTCCAGAGCATCTCTGTCCTTATCCACGTTTCGGGAATTTGTATCGGAAGAAAACACCCGCACTACCAGTACCAGCGGAAGCAACAGCCAAGCTTTTAAAGAAAAACGCGCCATAGTGTCCCATTCCTCTTTTAGTTCTTTGCCGTAAAGCCTTGGGTCTATGTCCGCACCGCCTGCAATGACAAAGCCTTGATACGCCTGCACATCCACCGGTTGCTTGGTAGTGATTTTCACTGCTTTTGCACCGTACATCGCCAACACAAGGCGTGTAAAAAGCCAAGACCCAAACCCGCCCTTAGCAGGAGCGGTTACGCCGATGCAAGGCTTGCCACCCATTTTTTAACCTCCTCTTTGTATTTGTTTTTCTTACCAAACACATACGCGGATTCAATCTCTTGAAATTTTGCTAACAGCGCCTGAAGACTTTCCGCATCATGCGCCAATGCCTCCACGAGCATAAAACGGTTCCACTCAACAGCAATGCTCCACCCTTGCTCCCCCAAAGAACAATTAGGCAAGCGGTAATGCAAGGCAGGTCGAGGCTTAAGAAGCTCGGGCTCTTGGAGGGAGTGCTGTGTCAGCGCTTTATCAATCGTCCCAAACAGCGGAGTCATATCTAAGCTACGATTACGGGTGGGATTGTAGGCAAAATAATCGCGCATCAACACGCCAACAGAAGCAGGCGCGTAAGAGGGGTGCAAGACTTTTTGCACGTACACCTCAGGAAAAGGGTCAATAAATTTACTCAATCGTCGCGCAAGGTCAATGTGGGAGATTTCTTGCAAATAAGGCTCCAACACAAAAAAGGCGCGCAAATACGCCAAAAGCGTCTTGACCTCCACATCAGGTACTTCAAGATTAATGTGCAAACCAAAAGCGTAATGTAGCGTGTGTGTGGTGCCTTTAGCGCCCCTTTTTACTAGCGCTTTAGCCAGCTCTTCCAGTGTACCAAATGCTTTTTCCACCAAAGGCGGTGTGGTGATTTCACACGGAACAAACATGCTCGCACCCTTTTCAATCGCACGCTCGACCACCTCCTCTTGGTCTATTTTTTCCAAATCAATGCCAACCTCTTTCAATAATTTTCGGTGCTTCAAAGTTGTTAGCACTTGGGCGTCCAACACCACATCAAATACTCCTACTGTGCCTTTACATGTAAAAGAAAATCGGCTCTGTTTTTCTACTGTGCCACCGTACACATTAGCAACAATATGCGCTGCATCTTCGGGATTGAGCCCCGCAAATTCTAACTCAAATCCAGCTCTTCGAGGCTTTCCCTCGTGGGTCAAAGGGCAAGCCAAAGGGGTAAATGCCATTGTTTCCTCCGTTATTATGGGCTGTGCTACAGTGTAGAATGTCTTTGCTTAAAGGGGCGTCAAAAGTGACACAGGATGACAATAAAACCGCACGTAAAAGCAACTTTTCTTTTCTTGTGAAGAGTTTTGTTATAATGTTACGAAAATTCCCAAGGATGCGCTATGGAGTTAAAAACACGGGTAATGTTAGTTGAAGACGAGGCTACGGCGCGGGAAATTTTAGGATTTTACCTTGGGACATTGTTTGATGAAGTATTGGTGGCAAAAGATGGCAAAGAGGGGCTAGAAACGTTTCTTTCTCATCAACCCATTGACCTTATCCTTACCGATATTCGCATGCCGCACATGAACGGACTTGAGATGATTGAGGCCATCAAAAAACACCAAGAAGACCAAAAATTCATCGTTGTTTCAGCCCACAAGGAAGAGGAATTACTGTTGCGTTCTATCAACTTACGCGTCATTGGGTATTTTGTCAAGCCACTCAACATCGATACGGTCATGGAAATCCTCCAAAAAGCCAAAGCCGAAGTGCTGCGCGAAAAAGAGAAACTTCTTCAAAATCCTGCGCGTATCACACTCAATGCTACGTATGTCTACGATACCAACGGCGGACTGTTGTACCACACCGATGGCACCCTCATTCCCCTTTCCAAAAAAGAACTTTTACTCCTTCAAGCGCTCTTGCAACACAAGGGAAAAATCCTCCCCGTAAGCACGTGCAAAACCCTACTTTGGGGTGATGAAGAGGTTTCTGATGCCACCTTTCGCACCCTCATGAAACGCCTACGCGACAAAATTAGCGCCGATGATTTTATCTTATCGCGCAAAGGGCAAGGGTACATAATCGCGTGAGTTTACATGTAGCAAATCGTTACATGTAAAGTGTGTTTGAAACATTAATGAAACTTTATTAACCTCATTTTGAAATTATGCGTTATGATAGGGAAAACCACATTTAAGGAGACCCTATGATTTCAGGCACATGGTTCAAACGCCTCTTGGCAACTTCGGCTGCTGCTGCAGTACTCTCTTCAGGCGCTCTTGCTGAGCAGAAATACATCATTGCCACGGCAAGCACAGGCGGAACATTCTATCCTGTCGGCGTTGGTATCGCAACCATCGCAAGCTTGAAACTTGCCAAAGACCACAAGATGACCTTCTCAGCCATCAGTAGCGCAGGCAGTGGCGAAAACATCGACATGATGGACAAAGGCGAAGTGAATTTCTCCATCATTCAAGGCCTCTTTGGCTCCATGGCATGGCAAGGCAAGGCCACTTATGAGGGACGTGCTAAGAAAAACCTGCGTTCCGTGACCATGCTGTGGCAAAACGTAGAACACTTCACCGTCACCAGTGACATTGCCAAAACCGGCAACATCATGGACCTAAAAAACCTTTATGGACAACCTTTTTCCATTAGTGAGCGCAACTCTGGAAGTCGTGTTTCTGGGGAAGTTATCATGGATGGCCTTGGCATCGACTACACCAAAATGAACATCCAATACCTTGGCTACACCCCTAGTGCTACTGCTATGCAAGACCGCAAAATTAAAGGCATGAACACCCCTGCGGGTGACCCTGTTTCTGCCGTCACCAACACCTTTGCCTCTATGGGCGGAGACAAAATTCGTGTCCTTGATTTTACTGCCGAAGATGTAGAAAAAGCCAACAGCGCTTACCCTGTCTGGGTGCCTTACACCATCAAAGCAGGCACCTATCCGGGTCAAAAACAAGACATCAACACCATCGCGCAACCAAACTTGCTAGTAGTGACCGAAGATACTCCTGAAGAGGTGGTTTATTTGCTCACCAAGACTATTTACGAAAACTTGCCCTTCTTGAATTCTGTGCACCAGGCGACCAAATCCATGGCTCTTGAAAAAGCCATCGGTGGCTTGCCAGCACCTCTTCATAAAGGCGCATTGCGTTACTACCAAGAACAAGGCCTCACCATTCCTGAGCGACTTATTCTGAACTAATTTTTACGCAGGGGGCTCTCCCCTGCTTTTTACACAAAGGATTTCCCATGGGCATTTCTGCCGATAAACTCAAACCTTTTATTCTTTATTATGGCGTTGGTATCTCTATTTTTCACTTTTGGATTAATATCTGGGGGGGCATGAGCGACCTTTGGTTTAACGCCGCCCACTTTTCCCTGTTGGCGTCTTTGGGGTACTTAACCTTCCGAGCCTCTAGCTATTCATCCAGTAAAACCGTTCCCTTTTATGACTTCATTTTAGCCTTGCTCACATTAAGTGTGGCGGGGTACATGATGGGGTTTGAAGAGAGCCTTTACGCTGTCTCTAATGCACAAATGCGCCCCTCAGATGTCTACATGACAGGCCTTGCCATTTTCCTTGCCCTTGAGATGGTTAGACGCGCGACAGGGCTCATCATCCCCGCACTCATGCTCGTTTGCATTGGCTATATTTTGTGGTTTGGCAAGCATGTTGCTGGGGTATTTGCCTTTGGCGGCATGAGTGTGGAGCGCTTTTTTTACCGCATGTTTTACACAGGTGAAGGGCTTTTTGGCTCCATCGCGACCATCTCTTCCACCTATGTATTTATGTTCATCCTCTTTGCGGCGTTTTTACTCAAAAGCGGTGCGGGGGATTTCATCGTCGATGTGAGCCGTGCATTTACATCGCGTTTTCGCGGGGGTGCGGGGCATGTGGCGGTGTTTTCCTCGGCACTCATGGGCACCATTTCAGGTTCTGCCGTGGCCAACACCGTTTCCACGGGCTCCATCACCATCCCGATGATGAAAAAAAATGGTTTCAAGCCCATCTTTGCCGCGGGCGTTGAAACAGCGGCAAGCACAGGCGGCCAAATCATGCCCCCGATCATGGGAGCAGGAGCGTTTATCATGGCGCAAATGACCAACATCCCTTTTGCGACCATCGTAGCGGTGTCGGTCTTACCCGCCATTTTATACTTTGCCTCCATTGCTGTGTATATTCACATCCATGCCAAAGAAAACAACCTTGAAGTGGAAACGGAAGAGATTGATATTTGGCCCGTGTTGCGCGAAGGGTTTCATTTTATCATCCCTCTTGCTACCCTTGTGGGACTGCTTGTTTATGGCTTTACGCCCACCTACGCAGCGGGCATTTCCATCATCGCCATCATCGCTTCTTCGTACCTTACTAAATACAAGCGCATGGGGATTAAAGAGATTTTAGAAGCGCTCTCTTTGGGCAGTCAAAACATGGTCATCACGGGCGTATTGCTTGTCTCGGTGGGCATCATCGTAGGGGTGATTAACATCTCAGGCATTGGCATTATCTTTTCTCAACTCATCATGGAATGGTCAGGAGGCAAGCTCATCATCGCCATGATTTTGGTCGCCCTTGCTTCTTTGGTGCTTGGCATGGGGCTTCCTGTAACGGCTTCGTATGTGGTCTTGGCTGTTCTCTCAGCGCCTGCGCTTGTGGGGCTCATGCTCTCCCCTGAACTTGCCATGTTGTTAAATGCGGGCCTTGAAGTACCCGAAGCGACCATGTACTTTTTGAGCGCGCACCTCATCATCTTTTGGCTCTCACAAGATTCTAACCTAACCCCACCCGTGTGTTTAGCGGCGTTTGCGGCGGCTGGCATCGCGGGTACCTCGCCCATGCGCACAGGCGTGATGTCATGGAAGCTTGGCAAAGGGCTTTACATTGTCCCGCTTTTGTTTGCTTTTACGCCTCTCATCACGGGCACATGGGCAGAAAGGGTGGAGATTTTCGCTTTTTCCCTTGGAGGACTAGCGGCTTTTGCCATTGCGGTAGAGGGATTCTGGGATGTGAAAACCACGTGGCTTGAGCGTTTGGTTTTTGCTGCGACAGCAGTGCTGCTATTTACACAAGACTCTTTGTATGGCATGTCAAGCCTTACGCCGTGGATTGAAAACGTACATATCCTTGGGGTTGGCCTCTTTGTTGGTATAATGGCACTTCATAAATTACGCGCACGAAAGGTCGTCTATGCTAGAAACCACCAAAGCTAACTTAGAAAAAAATGGATTTGAAGTCCTTGTCGTAGAAAACGGTTGGCAAGCCTTTGACTTGGCCAAAGCCTACCTCAAAGAGGGCATGAGCGTAGGCCTTGGCGGCTCTACGACAGTTGCTGAGATTGGTTTGTTAAATTACCTAGAGACAAAACCCCTTGGCATTACGTTGTTCAACCAGTACGAAAAGGGCATTTCCATGGAGGAAAATACCCGACGCCGACGGGAGGGGATGCTGGCTGATTTGTACATCACCGGATGCAACGCCATCACCGAAGCTGGCGAACTTGTCAACGCTGATGGCAGCGGCAACCGTGTAGCGGCACAAATCTTTGGCCCTAAAAAACTCCTTCTCATTGCGGGGACAAACAAGCTTGTGCCAACCCTTGAAGCAGGGTTTGAGCGCATCAAAAACGTAGCAGGGCAAAAAAACATCGACCGCATGAATGCCAAGGCCATCGAAATGGGCAAAGAACCCCGCTACAACTGGGACAACATCGCCAATAAATTTGCCTACATCAACAGTGATGAGCCTGGGCGCACAACCATCATTTTGGTCAAAGAGTCTTTGGGTTACTAAGAGGAAACGCTTCTCTAAGCATTGGGGCAAATCGTGTGGCACGAGGCCAAACTCTTCGCCACCAATGCTTTTGGCTTTGTAAACGCCGTTTCTCGTGCGCTTACCTGCTCATTTTCGTTTACAGAGTGGGTAGTTGAGGAACACATGCCTTTGTTCTAAATCGGTCTCCTCTTCTATTAATCTATTTGGGCATTTTCCAAGGATTAATTTTGTGGCTTATCCATACAGCAACAATAATTGAAATAATTAATCCCATGCTTGTTTCAACAACATGAGGATTTCCCACCAAGCTCATCCAGCCCAAAAAAACAGATAATCCTACAATGAGTGAAATCACTAATGCAATTTTTTTTCGCATGCTAAACCGAGCTTAAAAGCGGTGGTAATGATAATGTGTTTTGGGCATCATTTGCATTAATGACTCATTGTTTCTTCTCATTTGCTCTGCAGAGTCTTGAAGGCCGCGGCTAATGCTATCAAGCGCTTCTCGGGATGCTCGTTGATTTCGCTCATAATTAGCCAGCTGTTGCGCATCTGCGGGCTTGAGAGTAAGGCCCGTTTGTGCGCCCTTGTCATCTACGCAGTAAATAGTATCCATGTCAGAGTAATAATACTGATATCTAGTGCAATTTTCTGGGAAAAAATACATTTTACCGTTGTGATTTGCAGTTCGATAGCCAGCACTCGATGCACAGCCGCTGAAAAGTAATAACGTGGCCACCAATAAGCCAAACAAGAAATACTTCATCTGCTTCTCCATAGAAATGATTTCAATAGATGATTGATGAAAAATTTTACTACAACTAAACTTATAGAAATATTACCTATAGGAATATGCATGCTAAATATCCCTGAAATTGTTTCACAAGAAGAAATTGATGACTTTTTTACAACAATAAGTTCTAACGTGAAGCGAATTCGAGAAGAAAAAGGGATGAGCCAACTGGAAGTTGCGCTTATGATAGGTCAAAAATCATCAGGATTTTATGCAAACACTGAAAATTACAAACACGGAAAGCACTTTAATCTTCTACATCTATTAAAACTCTCTAAATTGTTTAATGTTTCAGTTGAAGAATTTTTAATAAAAAGAAGTTAAAGCATATTTAATTTTTCCTTTTTATTATGCTGCTTTTTTACATGTAACACACCTTAAATCCTTAAACAATAGCCTTCCTCTCTCCTGCGCAATGCCATTATTTGTACTTTTTATAAACTTGTGTGTGTTTTCCAAGCATGATGAGGGTTAAAAAATTCTCATCAACAGAAAAAATCAAAAGCCAGTCATTTTTCACATGGAGAGATTCAAACTGCACCATGTTTCCTGTAAGCGGATGTCTTTTGTGTTTTTTATCTATCTCTCCACCCACTTGCAATTTTGTGATAATCTCTTTTAAAATCTCGAAGTCTTCTTGTGTATATTTGCCGCTTTTTTTATCACGGGCAACATCTTTTTGGAAAGATTTTTCAAGCTTTATTTCAAGCATGTTAAATGCCCAAATCCTCAAAAAGCTTATCTGCTGATTCGTAAACTAGGGTATTTTTGTCCGCTTTAACATTTTCAACTCTTCTATTTAGCTCGTCCGAGGGCAAGCTAAGCTCAAAAGGAATTCTTTTTTCCATGGATACTTTTGCCAGAAAAAGATTCACCGCATCCCCAAAACTGAGTCCAAAACGGCTAAAAACCTCTTTGGCTTCGTTGTAAAACACATCATCAACCCGCACGCTTGTTTGCATTTTCATTTTTCATCCTTTTGTTTTTCTCTATTATAATCCAATTGGAGTATTAAGTCAATTCATGGCTTTTGCGACTTGCCTGAAACTCCCAACCTCTTTTTTTAGCTTCGCTATTTCCACGCTACGCACCTACTGTAAGATTTCTTTGCTAAAAAAACCAACTCAAGGAGACCTTATGGCAGTTAGAATTACAGACACGTGTATCTCGTGTGGAGCCTGTATTGACGAGTGTCCTGTGGAGGCTATCGTGGACGATAGCGACAACCCGACGGATGCGGAGATTTACTATGTGTATGAAGACAAATGCGTTGAGTGCGTAGGCCACCATGCCTCACCTGCGTGCATGGTGGCCTGTCCAACCGAGGGTTGTATTATTCTCGTGCGCTAGGAAAGCTTCTGCTTTACATGTAAAGAGGGTAAATGCTTGACCTTAAGCATTTACCCAAAACATACCCTATTCTTTTTCAAATAACGCCTGAACAATACTAGCCCCGATTTCCGCAATAGCTTGATTGCGCGCTTCAAAAGAGGCACTAGTCTGCGTAAGGTACAACGCCACCACCACTGGCTTTCGCTCTGGCGGCCACATTAGCGCAGTAATAGAACGCGAGCCATGCCCACCCGCACCCGTTCGGTCTGCCACAACCCAGTCTTTGGGGACACTTTTGCGCAACAGTGCGGCACTGACTTGGTTGTCCACAAGCCATTGTTTTAACTGCTGACGAGACTCCACCAAAAGCACATCCTCAAGAAGGAGTTTTCTAAAGCTTTCTGCCATCGCCAAAGGGGTTGTTGTGTCACGCGCATCCCCCGGAGTTCCTTCATTTAAGTCTGTCTCCCAACGGTCAAGCCGTGTAATATCGTCCCCCAAGAGTCGCAAAAAAGAGGTAACAGCCTCAGGCCCACCAATCTCTTTCAAAATAAAATTTGCCGCTGAATTATCGCTTGTTAAAAGGGTGGCTTCACACAAATCAAAAAGCGACATGCCCGCTTTGCCCGCAAATTTTTGTGTTACAGGAGAATACTCTACCAACGCATTTTCCCCGAACTTCACCACACGCCCAAGGCTCTCCTCGTGCGCATCAACACGCCAAAGAAGCGCCCCGCAAGCAAAAGTCTTAAAGGTGCTTGTCAAGGGAAATCTCTCATTGCCACGGTATTCCCAATGGCGCATTGTTTCCAAATCATACACAGCAATTCCCACTCTGGCTTCTAGCTGTTTTTCGGCTTTTTTGACTGCCAAAATAAGGCTATTGTCGCCCGCAGCCCACACAAAAGTCAAAGGAAAAAAACAAAACAATGCTATCTTAATTAAACGCATTTACCCTTCCTAGTTATCATTTTCCTCTTGCAAACCTTTTCAAGGCTTGGGCGCTTTTTCATACAACGGCATCACGCGCGCTGCTGCTTGTTGAAGTTCAGCGATGCGCGACTGGGGCGAAGGGTGGGTGCTTAAGAATTCGGGTGGTGTGCTTTGCGACACTTTGGCCATTTTTTCCCACACGCGCACCGCGCCTTTTGGGTCATAGCCCGCACGTGCGGCTAGTTCAAGGCCGATGATGTCTGACTCGCGTTCGTGCTCACGGCTATAGGGCAACGTGATGGTATAGTGGGTTGCCATGTCTGCTAGCTTCATCACTTCACCCGAAGCACCCGTGGCTTTTTGCACCGCAAAGAGGCCAATCTGGCGCAACTGGTCTTGGGAAGCACGCTCGCGGCTGTGTTCGCGCAAGGCATGGGCCATTTCGTGCCCCATGATGGCGGCGACTTCGTGGTCATCAAGCTTTAGCTGGTCTAAAATACCCGTGTAAAAAGCAATCTTTCCCCCAGGCATACACCACGCATTAAGCGTGTCTTCGGTGATGAGATTCACTTCCCACGCCCACTGGGTGGCATCTTGGCGAAACACGCCCACGTGTGCCACAAGGCGCTTGGCGATGGTGCGCAAGCGCTCCACTTGGGCCTTGTTTTGGTTGAGTTTGCCCTCTTCTTTGGCTTTGCCAAGCACTTGGGCGTACGCTTCGTCGGCCCCTGCTTGCATTTGTGCTGAAGAGACGAGCATGAGTTGCCCACGGTTTACGCCTAGTGCGCCTCCTTGGGTGGAGCTTGCCACACATCCTGTCAGTAAAACGCCTGCCACTACTGCTACTAATCCCTGCCAAATGCGCATCTGCTTTCTCCTTAATTTTTATAGAGTTCTTGCAGAACTCCTAATACGCTTTTGAAGCAAAGCTCCAAAAGCTACGCTAACGCTGAGTTTCCCTCGGCGGGAAGCCCACCGCACCCTTGGTGCTTTTTCTTCTTGCAAAAACCCTTACATGTAAAGGATTAGTCGTTTAAGTAATAGACCACCGTAGAAACCACCCGCACGGTTTTGATGTGAGGGGTGTTTTTGTCGCGGTCGCTGATGCTAAACTGCCCTTGGGAAGCGGCTTTGATTTTGCCTAGCTTGCTTTGGGAATCATCCGCAAAGGTTTGGGCTGAGGCGCGCGCACTAAGCGTGGCTTCTTTGAGCATGGCAGGTTTGACCGCGTTGAGTTGCGTAAATAAGTACTCCACGCGGTTTTCGTACATATCGGACTTAAAGGTCACTCCCTGCTTGCCAAGCTCCCCAATACGCACCATCGCCCCTCTGGCTTTGGCAACTTGGGTGCTGTAGAGAGAAAGAGTTTGGTTGAGGATGTAGCGGTACCCGCCCTCATTTTGGCCGTATTGGTTACTGAGGCGGTCAAACACCACGGGCGCACTCACCGTAAGCTCTTCAGTACTAAACCCTTCGGACTCCAAAAAGCTTTTGACCAGTTTTGTATCGCGCTCTAATTCTTGGTAGAGCTTGGCCAAATCATCGCCCGCGCGGGTAAATTGGATGGGCCAAATAACCACATCGGCTTCCACTTCCGTCTCTGCCAAGCCCTTCACCGAAACAGTACGCTCCAACTGTTTGTATTTGACCACACTGCTACCAAGTCCCATTCCAAGGGCCCCTGCACTTAAAAGTAAAAATAACCCCAACACAAATGCGGAAGATTGTTGCATCACACACTCCTCTTAATGTAAAAAAATCAAGCTCATGAGCGGAATGCTCACGAGGGAAAACAAGGTACTCAAAAGCACCGCAAAGGAAGCCTTTTCGGGCGCGGCTTTGAGCAACACCGCCATGGAGACGGCATTGGCCGCTAAGGGCACCACGGCGAAGATAAACATGACTTTATACAGCGCGTCATTGAGCAAGCCAAGCCACGTTTGGTCAAGGTAAATAAGCCCAAACACCACCAACGGCCACACCACAAACTTGGTCACAAAGGTCATGCCCACAAAGGTAAAATCCATCCCCTTTTCCCGCACGCCCTTAAGGCCCATGCCTACCATCATCATCCCTAAAATGGCAAAAGTTCCCTTAAAATACTCCATAAAATCCATCAACGATTCGGAAGGAAACCACCCCATGTAGTTGCACACAAGTCCCAAGTGCATGGCGTACAGCGAAGGCAACCGCGCCACTTTGAGAAGGCTTTGTCTAAAGGTATACTGCCCGCGCGCGATGATGTAAAACCCGATGGTGCTCTCGTACAGCAAGGAAGCGAGCATGGTGAAAATGTACAAGTTGGCCACTTCTGGCTCAAAAAGTAGCATCGCCAAAGGGATGCCAAAGTAACCCGTGTTTCCCGTTCCTGCACTAAAAGCAAAGATATTGCGCGTGGCGTCCTCCCAAAAAAACTTCCCCACCCAGTAGAAAAAAAGGCACAACGCCGCGCTCACCCCAAACATGAACCACGGAAACCCGAGCACTTCAAGGCTGATGGTCACGTTCAAACTGGCCGCAAACACCACCACAGGCGAAATGATATAAATAAGCAAAGGCGCGATAGACTCACGGGCTACATGCAACCCCCGCGAAGCGATGTACCCCAACCCAATCATCCCATAAAGCGGAAAGATTTTCCCCACCAAACCCATAAAAATACCAAACACACGAACTCCTTGTAAAAGGGAGATTATACTCCAAAATAGTGCGATTGCTAAATAGCCACTCTTTCTCTACTACGGCTTACCAATCACCTTTACATGTAAAGATTCAAAAAAGCACTTAAGGCCTTTTTGGGTACAATCCCCTTGAAACCTAACGCAATACGAGGCACCCATGACACTTACCCATCTTGATGAAAAAGACCACCCCAAAATGGTCGATGTTTCCGACAAAACTCCCACCACCCGCGTAGCAATCGCCAGTGGCACCATCACCATGAGCCAAGAAGCCTACGATGTGGTCGTCAACGAAAAAGCCAAAAAAGGCCCCGTCTTGCAAACGGCCATCATCGCAGCCATTCAAGGCACCAAACGCACGCCCGAACTCATTCCCATGTGCCACCCTTTGCTTCTGAGTTCCATTCACTGTGACGTGGAAGAATTGCCCGCACTTCCTGGCTTTAAGCTCAGCGTCACTGCCAAACTCACCGGTCAAACGGGCGTAGAAATGGAAGCGCTCACAGGGACAAGCATCGGCCTTCTTACCATCTACGACATGGTTAAAGCCATCGACAAAGGCATGGTCATCTCCAACGTCCAACTCGAATTCAAAAGCGGAGGAAAAAGTGGCAACTACGTGCGATCTTAACCTCGCCAACAAGGAAGTCCACATTGACTACCCTTGCCACTGGGAATACAAGGTCATCGTCCACGCCCATGTGGATGTCAAAGCACCCCTCGCCCAAATACTCGAAACGAGGGAATACAGTTTAACCTTGTCCAACAACTCCAAAGCAGGCACTTACACTAGCTACAGCGCGCGCGTCTTGGTCACAAGCCACGAAGAGCGCAAAGCCCTTTTTAGCGCGCTAAAAGCCCACCCTTCCATCAAATACGTTCTATAAGGAGCACCCATGGAATCCGTTCAAACCATCTTTGCCAATTCTCTTAAAGAAAACAAAACCAACCCCGCCCTTCCTAACCTTGTGGAAGAGTTAACCTTTGAGCTTTCCCGCAAAAAACTCCAACGCCTCAAAGACCCTGCCCACATCCAAAAACGCGTTGGCGAGCTTTTTTGCCTTTACAGCCATGTGTTAAAAGAAGAAGGATTGGACACACCCAAACTCTTTACATGTAGCATTGATGGCCTCATTAAAGCCGCCAGTTTTGATGAGAGCGAATTGCTTTTTAAGCGCATCTACGAAAAAGAACAACTGGAAAAACTCATCGCGGGACAAAAAAACAGCATCAAAATGTTGATTGCTTCCACCTACGCAACACTGGAAGAAACCATCGATGTGACAGAACACAATGCGCCACTTTTCATCGCCTTACACGACTCCAAATTGCGCGGGATTGAGATGTTAGGCATCCTCAAAGAAACCACCCAAGAAGCCTTACTTACTACCATTGAAAAAGGCAGTGACATCGAAGACACCGCCGCAGAAATCACCAAAACCATCTCCTATCAAGCCATCAACGAAGGAGAGTTTACAAAGCAACGCTTTTTAGATGTTGCCAAGGCCATCATTGGCGTTGCCGTAGAAATTGCCGACACCGACCAAGCCTTTGCCAAAGAGTTGTTACATGGCTGTGTGCATGGCACCAAAGAAGGGATCGCCAAAGCGGTAGAAAAGTTTAAACACGATTTGAAATTTACCCCCGAAGAAGTCGAGGCGCTTCTTGGCAGAGAACTTTCTGAAACCAAAAAAGAACTGCTTAAGGTCGACGAAGAATACATCGCCATGCTTCGCTCATGCGCAAGCCAAAGCAATGGCGTTTCCAAAACCATCCTTGAAGAAATTTTAAACGAAGAGCTCGACACTGCCTTTGCTAAAATGCAACGCATTACCCATGAAGCCGCAGAGGCTATCAGCGACCGCATCGAAGAGATGCGCGAAAATGCTTCACACTTTGAAAAAGATTTCAAAGAACGTGCCTCCAAGCGGTTTGATGGACTTAAAAAAGAAGTGGAAGAACTAGAAAAAAAAGCGAGTGAACGCATGGAGAGTCTGCGCAACAACCCAAAAGCCAAAGAAGCAAAACGCCTAGGCGAACGCGCGTGGGAAGTGGCTAAAAGCATCACAGAAGGCGCCATCAAAGGGGCGAAAGACGCCATGAAAAAAGAGACGAAGTAGGGTTTCCTACCGCGTCTCTTTTGTGACCACCAAAAGCGCGTGAATCATCCCTGGGATGAAAAAAAGCAAGGTTAAAATAAGATTTAACCAAAACGTAGGCATGATGCCTTTTTTTAAAAACACGGCCACAGGTGGCAAAAAGACCGCCAGAATAATAATCACTAATCGGCTCATTGGATTCCTTGTGCATTGATAAGTACGGCGCGATCCGCGATGAACCGTACTTTGATATTTTTAGAAACATTGCCCCACACACAACTGCTCGCCTCACCGACACTGTCGCAAGAGTTAGGTTTTCCAAGAACAGCAACAACGGCATCATAGCTCATCCCAACCCGCAAGCTGTCGTAATTGTCCTTGTTTACTTTAGAGCATCCCAGAAACACCAACAGTGAAAAAAGCAAGATAAAAGTCCTCATGAAATCTCCTTTACATGTACGCCTTACAAGCAAGTATGATTCCCAAAAATTGGGGGGGGAAGTTTCCCACCCAATATATTAGTAACGGTAACGCAGTGAAAGACGAAGGTTTTGGGCTTTTTCTACAACAGGTTGTCCCATGGCAGCAACATCACTAATTTTCATAGGTGCTCCTGTTTGTCCAAAGAACATGTCGCTTCCCGTATAATCATAATCAATATAGGTATAGCGAATTTGTGCTGTTAAATTTTTGCCTAGCAATGGAAGGTTGTAGTACATCTCATAAGCATCTCCGCGCGTGGCTAGTTTGGAGCCCACCAAGGTATCTTCGCCATAGGTAAAGCTTCTCCAGTATTTAGACCCGTGATTGTATTCAAATCCGATTTTATCGTTCTCAAGAAAACCAGGAATTTGCAATCCTACATAGTAAGAATGACCTGTTTCAGACTTAGGACTTCCAAGCATTTCTGTCATCGAACCTACAGCTCCTGTGCTTGGATCTACAATGACATTATGCGAACCCTTTGGATCCGTTTTACTCATAGCATAAGAGGCAAAAAAGGTAGTGCCCATTAAGAAGTCATTATCATAAGAAAGGCCATTTATTTGGAGTGACAGTGAACCGCCCGTCATATCTCCCACATCAGTCATATTTACACGATAACCATTAGTTGCATCAGTGCCACTATAGTAGTTAAAATTAGCACCCATCATGTTCCAACCCTTAAAGACATTGGCCATAACCTTATATTGTCCATCATCGTATAGTTGGATTAATAATCCTGCCAAATCCATATTAGCCGAATCAAAGTCGTTGTTTCGAATGTAAGGAGTTTGAGCAAAAGATGGGGTTACGCCACCCATGATTGGATAGCCAGTAAATGTAGGGTATTTTGCATCGGCATTAGAGTTTCCGCGCCCTAAACAAAGTTTAAAATACATCCCAGAAACGCCTGTGATTTTTTCCACATCAAACATGAAACTAGCGCCATCAAATTCCATATTAATGTTGTGTCCAACTGGCGAAGCAGGATAGGCATTGTCTTCACGCAAATTCGTCATAAAGCCGTCCACAGAGGGTCGGCGGCCAAAACTAGCGGTATAAGGAACCTCGCCCATTTGTCCAAAATAGAGAAAATACGCTTCGCGCAAACGCAATACAGCGTCACCTGGAGTTTGCGTAGCAAACCAGTCCATATTTTGATACCCGTTAGCTCCGAATGAGCTGGTATTTCCAAAAGTTTTATAAACACCCAAGGCGCCTTTAAAAACTAAATCTTCCCGCGGCTGCGCACCCATCCCTAAAATTAGCTTATTGGTCCAAATACCATTATCGTATTTTTTACCAGAGATAGGGTTTTTTAACTTATAGTCTATAACATCATAAGCCGTACGAAAATCCACATCAAACTTGACATTATCGCCTGCAGAATGTGCTCTGACTTCATTGATTTGGCGCTGCAATGCATCGACATTAATCGCCTCTTGCGCTGCTTTCAACTCCGCAATCTGCTTTTTCATCTCTTCAAGTTGTGCTTGCATTTCTTGGCTTGCAAAACCTGATGTAACTAGACACGCACCAACCACCATTGGCGCTATAACACGCTTCATTCCTTCTCCTTTAAAAATGCATGCGAGCCTTTAAACAGCTTGCATGAGGGTGAAAAAGTTTTTTACACACTAAAAACTTTCCTAGACATACCTGACACTTTAATCGTCAATGATACAGCAGTCAATCTAAAAAAATATTTAAAATTATATAAAATTTAAATTTTAGAAACATATGTTAATTTTATTTGTCATTTTTAATACCTAAAAATGGTTATTATCAGATAATAAAAATTTTAGTTAATTTTATTTAAACTTTATAGTTATAACATATTTTTATAGTTATAACAGTATGGTCAATTTTTTAGTGCAAAATAAAAGATGAAAAAATAGTGGACAAAAATAGTGGGATCACGGATAA
>NZ_JAFHKK010000028.1 GCF_016937535.1 Sulfurospirillum tamanense
AATTAACAAAGCAAATGCAAGCGCTATGGCAAAACATTTGCGTTTACATGTAAAGGAAGACTATGAAGTTACTTTTTACAACCCAAGGTGAAAATTGGGCTTCGCCGATGGACCCGCGTTTTGGACGCACACAAATGGCGCTAGTGTATGACGAGACAACCAATCAACTAAAAGTGCTCAGCAACAGCGGCAAAGACGACGCCCAAGGAGCGGGGCTAAAAATGGCCGCAAATGTTCTTAAGGCGAACATCGATGTGATTATCACAGGCAATGGTGCAGGTGAAAAAGCCATCAAGGTGTTGGAAAATTCTTCTGTGAAATTGTTTGTAGGAGCTGGTGAAATGTGTGTGCAAGAGGCGTACGAAGCGTACAAAAAAGGGGCTTTGGCCCAACAACTTTAAAGGAGATAAAAATGCGACTAGTGTTTCCAACAAATAAAAACATGGGGAAACTCTCCCCGATGGATGGCCATTTTGGCAAGGCGAAGTTTTACACTGTAGTGACGCTTGGCGAGGGTGAAATTGTTGAGGTTGCTACGGTAGAAAACCCTGGGCACCAAGAGGGTGGATGCGGCAACGCGGTGATTAACATCATGAACCTTTCCCCGGATGCACTCATTGTGACAGGCATTGGCGGACGCCCCGCGGAAGGATTCTCTAAAGCGGGATTGCCCTTGTATTTTGACAAAAGCTCAAAAACCGTAGAAGAGAGCGTTCAGGCATTTTTAGCCAATAGTCTTCAACGAAGTGCGGGCGAGGGGACATGCAAGGCCCATTAGGCCACTTTTCCCCTGTGAATAACCTGTGAATATTCAGCACAATAGTGCTGAATATTTTCTTTACATGTAAGCCTCAATCCGCTCAAATAACCCTCCCCAACTCTTTGGCAGCAAGGCGTGTTGTACACCCTTTTCATCCAACGTTTCTCCCACAAGTACCGCACGAATGTTCATTTCTAGCGCACGTGCTAAAGCCTCTTCAAAAGCATCCAACCCCTCGGGTTTAGGCACATCCACCGAAGCCATGGGCGGCAGTGGCACGTAGGCCATGGCGCCTTTGGGCAAAGGGCCCAAAAAAGGTTCAAGCCCAGGAAGGTCTGTGCAAACCACCCGCAATCCTGAAGCCAACGCCTCTAAGACCACTAAAGGCAACCCTTCGTAAAAAGAGGGCAAGACAAACACATGGCTGGTGTAAAGATGGGTGATGAGGGTTTCGTGAGAGACAAAACCAAGGGCATGAAAGGGAGTGGTGGCAAGGTGGGCTAAAATGGCTTCCGTCTCAGGCCCACTTCCTCCACCAATACATGTAAGCGTTACTTCGTGGGGCAAAAAAGGCAAGCGCTCCATGGCGCGAAGGAGCGAGGGCACCCCTTTGGCGTTGCTCAGTTTTCCGATGTAAAGCACCTTGACAGGGGGTGCTTTGGGCTTTGGCGTGGGAAAAAATTTGGCAGCATCGTAGCCGCTTCCGTTGACACTCACGCGTGCATCGCTTATATTAAAACGCTCCATAATGGTCTTTTTTTGAGGCTCATTTAAAGCAAAAATCTGTGTGCATTCTCGAAGCCAAGGCTTTACATGTACACCAAGATGCGGGGCAAGTTCCCCCTGACGCAAATCCGTCCCGTGACACAAGCACAAAAAAGGAATGTGGGGGTAAAGTTTGCGCACAAGGGCGCTGAGAATCCACAAGTGGTTGCCTAAAATGACATCGGGTTTAAAGTTAGCAACAGCGTGATGAATAGCCTCTGTAAACGCGGCTTCATAAGCATCTATTTCTGTAGGCGTTAGGGAGGAAAACGTACGGCTAGGGTAGGGCATCACGTCGCTCATGCCTACCACATCAAAAGGAAGCAATGGGGTATTAAAACGCACAGGAAAAAAATGTTCCAATCCCTCGATGTGAATGTCGTACCCAAGGGCAGGAATCCCCGCAAGCACCCCTTGAGTGTAGCCTTTTTCTTTGCCGATGCGAAACAGTTCTTGAAGAAAAATCCCACTACCTGTTTTGCCAGGAAGTTGGGAGATGGTGTGTAAAATCCGCATTCGTACCCTTAATTTTTTTACCCAATGATACCACAGGTAAATTTTTCTTGTTGCTGTGCTTTTAATACAACATCAATGCAACACTTTTGCGCTACTATTTAAACAAAAGAGTTCTTGCGAAAGTGTCAAAGAACCATTCGTCTAAAAAGGAGAAGTAATGTTTCAGTCGGTGACGTTTTTCCCCACGCAAGAAGCATGGCAAGAAGGGGCAAAAAAAGGCGAACGGTATCTGCTTTTAGTGGGAGAAAAAACCCTTTTTTCTTGGAATGAATTGCCCAGTGACCCACTGTGTGTGGGTGCTGTTTTTCCTTATGTGGTTTATGAAGAAGCTTATTATGCACAAGGAATTTTGGCAGTTCAACTTGAAAAAGAAGTGCACATTACCTTTGTCCCCTCCATGGAGAAGGCGTGTTTTAATGGGACGTTAGAAGATTTTTCAGGGATGGTATTGGTGATTGTGGATGGGTTTTCTGCACATATTGTCACTTTTCTTGAGGCTTTGTTTGAAGTGACTGCTTCGGCCGCTTCTATCTTGGGAGGAGGAAGCGGGAAGCTCACTCTTGTCCAAGAACCTCTAATCTTTGACACTCAGGGATTGCACCAAGATGCGGCCTTAATTCTTTCGTGTGACACACCGCTTGGGCTTGGAGTGGGGCATGGATGGGATGAGCTTGTGGGGCCTTTGATGGCAACAAAAACAGATAAAAATATCCTCCAAGCACTCAATTATAAAGACGCGTTTGGAATTTATCGGCAGATTGTTGAGTACGATAGTGGCAAAAAACTCACTTCAGAAAACTTTTTTTCCCTTGCAAAATGCTACCCTTTTGGTATTAGAAAATACGGATCTGAGATGGTGGTGCGTGACCCCATTGCCACAGATGGTACAGCTTTGGTGCTTGTGGGAGAGATGGAAGAGGGGTCTGTTGTGCTAATTTTAAAAGGAGAAGCTTCCTCTTTGATTAAAGCTGCTAATGAAGCTGCCAGTGAGGCTGCGAACCTTCTTAAAGAAGCGCCCAAAGGCGCGATTGTGGTGGATTGTGTGTCGCGAGTTTTGTTTTTGGAGGAGGATTTTTCCCAAGAACTTGCCGCTATTAAAAAAGGAATTGGGGCGCCTATGTGGGGAGTTTTGAGTCTTGGAGAGATCGCCAACAAACATGATGGCAATATTGAATTTTACAATAAAACCTGCGTGGTTGGGGCGGTGTGAAATGTTTGTGCGTGTTGATAAAGTAGAAACTATTGCTCAAGCTGTTGCCTGTACTAAAACGGGGAACCAGTACCTTGTTTTAGCAGGAGAAAAATTTCCTTTTGAAGAGCTTGCTGGGAGCCTTTGCGTTCATTGGCTAGGGGCTGTTTTTCCTGCGGTATTTAATGAGGATGGGCTGAGTGAATCGAGTGCTTTTGTGTGCGAGTTAAATTCTAATGTTACCTTGGAATGGGGCATCCAAGAAGATGTTCAGAAAAAATCTCAAAGTTTTTTAGTTATTGTTGATGGCTATGATCCCGATGTGGGAGAAAAGCTTGAAATGTTGTTTGAGACAACACCAGCAAAAGCAGTGATTTTTGGAGGGGGTGCGGGGACTTTGGTAAAAGGAGAAAAGGCGTACATGTATGATGGCGACAACTACGCACAATATGGGGTGATTGTCGTGGGCAGTAGCAAAAAATTTACTGCAGAGGTAAAGCATGGCTATGACTCTATGGGCGATTTTTCTATGATTTCCAAAGCAGTGCATAATGTGATTGAAACGATTGATTTTCAAGACGCTTTTAGTGTTTATAAGCGTGCAGTACACAAGTGGTTTGATGTAAATGTGACGCCTGAAAATATTTTTGAAACAGGACTTGCGCATCCGCTGATGTTTGAGCGGGCTTTTGGTGAAAAAAGCATCCGTATTCCTAGGGAAACAGATGGACGCACCTTGAAGCTTGTGGGCGATGCCATGGAAGATACGGTTGTCTCGCTGGGTGTGGCTTCAAAAAAACAGCTGCTTGAAGCTTCAAAAAGTTGTGCATGTTATGTGGCGCACCAACGCAAAAGCAAAGCAGAACCTATGTTTGTCTTTGATTGTGTAGGAAGAAAATTCTTACTAGAAGAAGCATTCATTGAAAAGATTGAGGGCATGGGAAAGTGTTTAAAAGAGGGTGGAATGGTTGGAATGTTGACGCTGGGTGAAATTGCCAATACATCTAAAAGCTACCTAGAACTTTACAACAACAGTTGTGTTGCGGGAGCATATTAAATGCAATTTAATCAACAACTGCTCGTTACATACGAATGCATTAACGCCATCGGAACTTCTCTTGATATGGAACACATGTTGCGCAATTTTTTACGGGTGTTTGCGCGCAAAAGCGGCGCTATCGCAAGCGGATTCTGGCGCACCAACGGAGAAAATTTTGAACTCATATGTAGCCAAGGAAAACGCAGTTTATATAGCGTTATTGCCCCTAATGCACACAACCGCTCTTGGGATTTACATGTAAAGCGCAACGGAGAGCAAGTGCTTTACATGTACGTGGGCGGCGGGGTGATGAGCTTTATGTTTTTTCTTGGGGAAGAAGAGCTAGTCGCAGTGGAGGCTATCTTGCGTTCCTTGCATGCTAAGCTTGACAATGCGATTCGCGCTTGCACCAACCACGAAACCCTTGTCAAACTTAATGCAACACTGGAAGAAAAAGTGCGTGTTGAGGTGGGGCGAAACCGCGAGAAAGATAAACACATTTTACAACAATCCCGCTTGGCGCAAATGGGTGAAATGATTAGCATGATTGCTCATCAGTGGCGTCAGCCCCTCGGGTCGATTTCTACCGTCGCAGCCTCTGTTAAGGTTAAGTTGGCACTGAAAAAGTTTAACCTTGAAACAGAGGATGGTCGGCGAGGATTGGAAGAATACCTTCTTAAATCGGTAGGAAAAATAGAAAACTACGTAAAGTTTCTGACCGCCACCATTGATGATTTTCGCAATTTTTTCAAACCCGACAAGCGCCGTGACCAAACCACGCTGCATGATTTAGTGGAGCGCACCCTTGGCATTATCGGTAAGGCGTTGGAAGTCAATGGCATTACACTGCATAAAGAGGAGCGCTCTTCCCGCCTGCTTTCACTCCACACTAACGAAGTCATGCAAGTTATTTTAAATCTGCTAAAAAACGCTGAAGACGCCATGAAAGAGCGTAATCCTGCCCAAAAAATAATTTGGCTACGCACCTACGACACGCCAGATTCTACGGTTTTGGAAATCGAAGACAGCGCAGGAGGGATTGAGCCTGTATTGATAGAAAAAATCTTTGAACCCTATTTTTCCACCAAAGAAGAGAAAAATGGCACTGGGTTAGGGCTATACATGTCAAAAACCATCATTGAAGACCACGCTAAAGGACGCCTTTTGGTGGCCAATACGGCCAATGGTGCCTGTTTTACCATAGTGTTTGCCTTGCAAGAGGAGGGTGAAAATGAATGAAATGGAAGTAGCACAGCTCACATCAGGGCTCACTGTGTTGTATGTTGAGGATGACATTTCTTTGCGCAATGAAACGGGAGCTTTATTGGAAGAATTTTTTGCCACAGTGTTGTATGCAAGCGATGGGCAAGAGGGACTGGAGGTTTTTAAGGCTCAGCCTGTTGCTCCAGATTTGCTTATTACTGACATTAATATGCCTCGAATGAACGGGATTGAGCTGATTCATGCTGTCAAAAAAATTGATGAAAATGTGCCTGTTGTCATCATTTCTGCTCACAATGAAACCGAACTTTTCCTAGACAGCATCCGCACGGGCGTAAATGCTTACATGCTCAAACCTATTCAGTATGAACAATTTATTGATACGTTAGGCAAAGTAGCCCGTGTGATTTGTGCCATGCGGGAAAATGTTGCCTACAAGCATCACCTGGAAGAGGTTATCGAAAAAAAGACTGGAGAGTTAGAAGAGAATTATCAAAAACTACAGCGGGCACTTAGTATCGACCCTATCACCTCTTTGCCCAATCAAGCTTCGCTGCACGAAGAGTTACATTGCATGAGAAAAAATGAACACCTGTCTGTGATGGTGTTTGATGTGGACCATTTTAGTGGGTTTAATGATTTTTTAGGTTTTGATGAGGCCGATGGGCTTTTGTTTAAAATCGGATCTATGCTACGGTATATTTTACCACCAAATACACCTCTTTATAGGGAAAACTCTGATGAGTTTGTTGCTTTAATTAAAGAGAGCTCCAGTTGTCTTCCTGAGGTGCTTGCGCAGCAAGCCATTAGCTTTTTTAAAGAGACGCCTGTGATGCACAAAGAAGATGCGGATATGTACATCTCTTTTTCTATCGGCATTTGCATTGATGAAAGCGCCGACACAGCCCTCCTTAAGGCGCGCACTGCTTTGCATGAGCTTAAAGAGTCTGGATTGGCAGGAAAATACCAAATATACGCTAGAAATTCCCCCTTTTCCCTCACGCAAAAACACAACGCTTTGTGGATTCATAAAGCGCGTAAAGCTTTAGAGGAAGACCGTGTTGTGCCATTCTTTCAACCGATTGTGGAGATGGAAACGGGTGTACATGTAAAGTACGAATGCCTTGCAAGGCTAAAAGAAGCTGACGGGTCAGTGTTAATGCCAATGTATTTCATTGAACCGTTACGCTTAAATGGTCTGATGGGAAATCTAACGCGTATGCTCATTAAAAAATGCTATGAAGCTTTTGGTGATAAAAATATTCCCTTTAGCATTAATCTTTCCCAAGAAGACATGATGGACCAAACCTTTGTGGATTTTTTAATCAAACGCACAGCTCTTTCTCAAATAAACCCTTCGCGGGTCATTTTAGAAATTCTTGAAGATGTGGTGATTGACGCGCGTTCGAGTTGCGCCAGTCAAGCCCTTGGGCGATTAAAGGAGGCAGGTTTTAAAATTGCTATCGATGATTTTGGTGCTGAACGATCAAACTATAGCCGCCTTGAAAGCGTACCTTGCGATATTTTGAAAATTGATGGACAATTTGTCCGAAATATCGATGCGGTGCCCCATAAGGTGAGAATTGTCAAAAATATTCTCAAAATGGCACAAGGAATGGGGTTTGAAGTGATTGCAGAACATGTGGCGACAGAGCAAGAAAAAGAGACTTTGTTGGCGCTAGGGGTGCGGTATGGACAAGGGTTTTATTTTAGTCAGCCCTTGGAGAGTCTGCCTCATATGTCTTGAGTTGGTATCCAAACCCACGGTAGTTGACAATGGCGCGGGGAAGGGCAAGTTTTTCTCGAAGTCTACGAATGAGGGCGCGGACAGTAGAAGGAGGCACGGGTTCTTCCCAGATGTTTTGTGCCATCGTTTCTTCACTTAGGCAATGGTGCCGATTGAGGGCTAAAAGATGAAGAAGCACCCCTTCTTTTTTGGTGAGATGGACGGGTTTTTGGTTTACGCAAAGGCGTTTGGTTTCGAGGTCGTATTGAACTATCTCCCCAATCCAGAGTGTTGAAGTGGCGAGTTGAGGCTTTTGGTGGCGGAGGTGGCGTGTGAGTGTGTGCATCTCTTCGATGAGTTGTTGGGAATCAAAAGGCTTAACAATAAAGCGATAAATACCCAAGGCAATGCTTTGAAGTAAATAATCTGTCTGCGGGTGACCAGAAATTACAATGAGGAGTTGATGGGGGCGTTCTTTGCGGATGCGTTTAAGAAAATCAAGACCGTTCATGTCAGGCATGCAAATGTCACTCATAATCACATCAGCAGTGTTGTTTTTAAGCCAGACAAGGGCATCGTTGGCATTGGTAAAAACAGTCACTTTTTCAAAAAAGTCTAACAAAAAAAGATGGAGCTCTTCCCCTAGTGCTGTGTCATCTTCCACTAAAAGCAGTGAGAGCATGGCAATTCCTGTGTATGTTTGAGAAAACTATATCAAAATGCAACACAGATGCAACTGAGAAAGTGTACGATAAAGTGTAAGAAGGAGTTTATGATGGCACACTTGGAAGAATTGCTTACAATGGGTAAAACAATGCGCATTTTATACGTGGAAGATGATGAGGCTTTGCGAGAAGAGCTTACAATGCTACTTTCGGATATTTTTGACACCATTGTGCTTGCAAGCAATGGGGAAGAGGGGCTTGCGGCTTTTCAAAAAACACCCTTTGATTTGGTTATTACTGATATTCGTATGCCAAAAATGGACGGTATTGCAATGATTGAAGCGATGCGAGCCATCATTCCAAACCAGCCCATTGTGGTGACATCTGCCCATGATGAAACGGAGTATTTGCTCAAACTCATTGCCCTTGGGGTTGATAGTTTTATTACAAAACCTCTTTCAAGTGACCATATTCTTCAATCTTTACATAAAAGTGTTGGGTATATTTTTGAATCCCGTGAGCGCGCCCGTTATCAAGAAGAGCTAAAACAGCTCAATGCTTCGCTTAAAGACGAAGTGGCGCGGCAAAGCAAGGATTTAAAGGTGAGTTGCGCCAAGGCTTATGCTTATCAAAATGCCTTTTATAAAGTAGGGAATTTACTTTTACTTGACACGCATGGTGAAATTTTGCGCGTTAGTCCTGGAGGTGCGGGGCTTTTGGGCTTTGAAGCAGAGGAGTTGATAGGGAAATCTTGTGCTATGTTTTTTCATGCCCAAAATTCCTCTTTGGTTTATGAAGGGTTTTTGGAAAGCATTATGACTAAAGCACCATGGCAGGGTGAGGTGGTCTGTCAAACAAAAACCATGCAATCTTTACATGTAAGCCTTAGCAGTACCCCTGTCGTCTTGGATCATGAGGTTGTGGAATTTTTGGTTGTGCTACAAGACCAAACAAAAGCACAAGCAAAGCTAGAAGCGCAAAGCAATGAAACGTGTTTGGTCTCTTACATGTACAAGCATATTGTTGATGCCATTCCTTTGCCTGCGGTGGTGTTGGATGCTAGAGGGTGTGCCACTTTTCATAATTTCGGGTTTGTCGAGATGGTTGAGGAAGGGTTTGAGTCAGGATTAATGTATCGCCTTAAAGAGGGGACATTGCGGCTTGATGAGATGATTTTGACGGAAGACCCATTTTTACGCATGGCTGGGTTGTGGGAAAAAAAACCCAAAGGGTTTGAAGTACAAGGATTGTATGAGACGGTTTTGGGGAGTGTGGATGTGCATGTCTATGTCAAGCCATTGGATAAAAATGCCAATAACTACCTTGCGATTATTTGCCAGCAAGGAGCAAGGGGATGATGCCCTCTAGGCGTTGGTTTACCCTTGATGTGGCCATTACAGGTGTGCGCGTCGATGAGGTGAATCACCGTCTTGCCATTACCGATCGAGCCAGACGTCACACTTTGGTTGATTTGGCAACACTTAAACTTTTGAGGGTGACAAACTTTTCCAAGCCCGCGCAGTTGCCTTTTGATTACTATCAGCGTTCCATGTGTCTGCTTGGGCTTGACCGCCTGTTTTTTTGGCCTCGCGATTCCAAATACGGCTATCTTGTGGAAATTGACAAAGTAGTTTCTTTTGTTTTTCGTTTTACTCACCACCATGGGGCAGTTACTAAAGTGGCCCTTTCGCATTCCGAATACAAATTAATCAGCGGCGACGAAAAAGGTCGTAGCTATGTAATAAACCTCTTTAATGGCGCCATAGAGCATCGTTTGCCGGCTTTGCCTGATGCCATCAGTGCTTTATGCTTTTCGTCTGATGATGTTCTGGTAAGTGTGGCGGGATTTCACGGAGGTGTGCTGACGCACAATTTGTTTCTCAAGGAGCAGATAAGCCATATAAAGCTTGGCAGTGTAGTAGAGGCGATGGCTTATCTTGAAAAAACCATTGCTTTGGTTGTTTTGCGTGATGGGCGGGTTTTAAAAATTGAGACAGAAAAAGGAGTTATTTTACAGGAGACAAAACTCCCAATTGGCGTGTGGCCAACAACGCTTTTTATTGCTCCAAATAAAAAATTTTGTTTTATTGGTACTCGGCAGTCCAACATGGTGGCTTTTCATGTTACTTCCTTAGAGCAAATGTTTGTGTTTGATTTTGGCTGTGGTGGGGTTAGCGTTCTGGCGCAGTCTGAAGCTTTTTTCTTTGTAGGGTTTACCAGCGGAGAGCTTGCGGTGTTGAATTACCGCGAGTATGAAAAAGAATTTTCGCGTGAGGTGGATTTGGGAAACCTAGACGAAGCAAATGCTTTTTTTAATAAAAATGCTTTTTTAATGACCCATGAGAGCACATGGAAAATGTATGAACAGTGGTTGGAGGCAAAAAAAAGCATTACGGTACTTTTGAGTGAAGGCTCCCTTGAAAAGGCGCAACAAGAGGCAAAACCCTTTATGTTTCACCCAAAATGTCGTTTGGAGATGGAAGTTTTAGAGGGCCAGCAAGGTGAACTTGCTGCCTTGTTGCGGTGCATTAAAACCCGTGATTTTGCACGCGCTTATGATTTGTGTGAAAAAACACCCTTTTTAAAGCAAAGCGAACACTATAAAAAGCTTGAGCAGATGTGGCGCACTCTTTACTCCAAAGCACAGCGGCTGCTTAGTCGGGATCCTGCATCAAACAAATCCGTAGTGCTTGAAATGCTTGCTTTGTTTTTGAAAATTCCTGAAAAAAATCACGAAGTAGCTTTGATGTTTAAGCACCTCATGGCTTTTCAGGAGGCTGAGCTACGCATTCGAGAGCAAGATTTTAAAGCCTATTTTAAACTTGTGGAACAATACCCCTTTTTAAAAGAGACAGCCGTATATGAAAAAGTAGGGTGGCTTCAAGAGGAACTCAAGCAAAAGCTCCAACGTGCCTTGGCAGAACAAGATTTTACTCAGGCCAATAAACTGGCAAAAGCGTTGCAAGAATTTACCCCATCGGCCCCTTATGCTGCCCAAAAAATAGACCATATTAAACAGGTGCTTTCATTGGATACTTTGCTTGGCACTGGCCGTATGCTAGAAGCGTGTGCAGTGGTGTCGCGTTTGGGTATTTGGAACGAGGAGTATGGGCAAATTCAACACTATAAAAAAGCCAAAGAACGGTTTTTGGTGGTGCTAAAGAAGCAGATACGCGAAGGAAAAATGCGTGAAGTGTACACCAAGATTACGCCGTTTCAAAGCATCGAAGAGGGACGCCAGATACACCAAGAGATTATGCGGTTTTTATACGAACACCAAATTACAACGCATCTTGGACATCAATCGCGCACGAAGGTTGACTGGGAGATGAGTTTGAGGCATTTTCTTCAGTTCTTTGCCATTAATAAAGCCTTGGATGATAAGCTAAGGTTAGCACATATCGCACCACCTAAACCCTACCAAGAGGATGAGCCAGCAGAAGATATGCTTTATCCCTTAAGTATCATACACTATCAAAATGTTTAAACAAAGGTAAGTTAGGAAGTGGGTCTTTATTGTTGAAATTTTTTAATGAGTTCGAACTCTTGAGGTAAGGTTGCAGGCACCTTGTAAAACACAGCCGAGGGTTTGATGCCTTCATGGCACTCAATACAGTCGTTTATAACGGCATGTTCAGGGGTGGCGGCTACTACTTTTTCGACCGAATGGCACACAAAGCAATCCGTCCCGCACCCTGTTGCCATAGTAGTGTCTTTGAAGCTCTCAGGAGGATGGCAACCTGCGCAGGTAGCAAGGGGTTGGTGGCGAATGTCGGTGTAGATATCAAGGCTTGGGTGGCAGGAGGTGCAATCACTGGTGCACGCAAGTAAAAATCCCAAAAAAGAAAAAAGAAAAAGAAGGTATTTCAAAAAGACTCCTTGTAACCCAAGGGTGGTGGGTCCAGTAGGACTTGAACCTACGGCCGTCCCGTTATGAGCGGGATGCTCTAACCAACTGAGCTATAGACCCAAAAAAGAAGTGAGATTATAGGGTGTTTTTGCTTACGCGGTTCTAAAGCTTAATTTTGACAAAGCGGTAAGTGGGGTCAAAGCGAAACGCCAAGAGATTTTGAACAATTCCAAAAAAAATCATAAACGTGATAAAACTGCTTCCCCCATAGCTAAAAAAAGGCAAAGGCACTCCTACTACAGGAGCAAAGCCAATGGTCATAGAGATATTAACAGCCATGTAGACAAAAATAAGCAATGCAAGTCCCGAAGTCATGACGCGTGTAAAGTAATCGTGCTTAAGCATAAGATTGAGTGTAAGTAAGTGTATCACTAAGAATGCATACAAAACAACCACGCCAAGGGCGCCCAAAAAACCAAAGCGTTCTATGTGGTAAGCAAAAATAAAGTCACTCGTCGCAATGGGAAGAAATTTAAAATGGGTTTGTGTGGCTTCGTCTTTATCTTTGCCTAGTAATCCACCTGACCCAATGGCGATAAGAGACTGGCGCACATGGTAGCTGGGCTTTTCACTAATAAAATCATGAATGCGCTGTTTTTGGTATCCGTGTAAACTGTTGTACAAAAAGGGCGCGCCAAGGGCAATTAGCAGAGCTAGAGAAAGCCAGATTTTTTTATTGACTCCGACGATAAATAAAATTCCATACCCTACAATCAGCATCACAAGTGCTGTACCAAGGTCGGGCTCTTTGGCGATAAGTAAAAAAGGCAGAAGAATGTAAAAACTAAGCTTCAAAAACATTTTTAGGCCATAACCCTCTTCTTCGGGCGGTGTTTGTTTGATGAGATAAGCAAGCATGAGGATGAAAGCAGGTTTCATGAGTTCAGAAGGCTGAATAGTAAAGTGAACAAAAGGAATTTCAAGCCACCGTTTCGCACCTAAGCGGCTTACGCCAAAAAACTCGACACTAACAAGGAGGGCGATATTAAGCCAATAAAACAGAGGAAGAAGCCATTCGAGTTTGCGGATAGGGAAGAAAAAGAAAAAGAAAAAAGCGCAAAATCCTACGGCAAAATAGACGATTTGTTTGTTTCCGAGCATGGGGCTTGCTTCAGAAACAAGAAAATAAGACACCCCGATAATGGGCAAGACAAGCAGAGGAATCAAAAAGTCAAAATGTGTTAAAATCCTTTTGTCTAGTTGAAGCACTCTGTCGCCTTAAAATTTTTTGGCATTATAACAGATAAGGGATAAACCTTGGTAAATGCGTTTACATGTAAAGATGCATCGCGTCTTGATATTTTTTTAACTTCCACAGTAGCCGCTTCTCGGAATCAAGTGGCACACCTCATTAAAACCCACGGTGTGATAGTAAACGGAACAGTAGTGTGCAAAACAGGATTTAAACTCCAAGCAGGTGACAAGGTTGAGGTGCCTGAAGTGGAAACTCCTGCGCCAGAAGCAGTCGCAGTGGATTTTGAAATCCCAATTCTGTATGAAGATGCGCATATTTTGGTACTCAATAAACCTCCTTTTTTGACGGTTCATCCAGCGCCTAGCGTCAAAGAAGCCACAGTGGTGGATTGGTTGCGCGCGCGCGGGTTTTCCCTCTCGACCCTTAGCGGCGAAGAGCGCCATGGGATTGTGCACCGTTTAGATAAAGAGACCTCAGGGGCCTTGGTGGTTGCTAAAACCAACGAAGCACACCGCGCACTGGCTTTGCAGCTTGAAAACAAAACCATGGGGCGGTATTACGTGGCACTGATTGATTTGCCTTTAAAAGATTCTTGCGTGGTGGATAAACCCATCGCGCGTAACCCAAAAAACCGTCTTAAGATGGGCATCGTTGAGGGTGGAAGAGAAGCCAAAAGCGCATTTTGTAAATTAGCAGTAGGAAAAAATGGCACCACAGAGCTTATTGGCGCTAAACTTTTTTCAGGTCGAACCCATCAAATACGTGTACATCTTGAAAGCCTATCTCGTCATATTTTGGGCGATACTTTATACGGCTTTAAGAGCCAAAAAGCTACAATCCCAAGGGTTATGCTCCATGCTTACGCCCTGTATTTAGACCATCCCATTACACAAAAACCCATGCAATGGTGTGCGCCTTTGTATGAAGATTTTGAAACACAACTGCACAATTATTTTACTCAGGAGGAAATAGATGAAGCGCTTTTATTCACTGCTCTTGCTTGCCGTTTCGATGGCGCTGATGAGTGGATGCCAAAGGGGTCCTCTGCCGCCAGAAACTCCCTCCATTAACCCTAATTTGCCTGCGGTTGAAAATATTAAAACTATTTCAGACATGACAGAAATTGGATTTGAATGGACGCCTCAGTATGACGAGGGTGTTGCGGGGTATCACCTCTATAGAGGCACGGGAGAAGGTCCGCTAACCCGCGTGGCGACTGTTAATGACCGTTATGCTTCCCATTATGTGGACACGGGATTGACCCCTGAGACGCTGTATCATTACCGCATGGCAACTTTTACAACCTCTAAGCAAGAGTCTACTCCTAGTGCCGTAGTTAATGCCCAAACCCGTCCTTTGCTAGACTCCGTCCCTTTTGTAAAAGCGATTGTTGGGTTGCCAAACCGTGTAAAACTACTTTGGCGCCCACACCCTTATGAACGAGTGGGTTCGTACATTGTTGAACGGAATGAACTTAATTCAGATACCTGGTCACGCATCGCTGAAGTTAAAGGCAGACTTAATGCAGAATATATTGACACAGGGTTAAAAGACAACCACGTATACCGCTATCGCGTGATGGTGCGCACCTTTGATGGCATTATTTCTAAGCCAAGTGAAATTATCGAAGCTAAAACTAAACCTTTGCCAAAGATGATTGAAGGCATTGAGGCCACCCGCACTTTACCTAAAAAAATCATTTTAACATGGCGTCCTTCACCAGAAAAAGATATTTCCCATTACCGCATATACCGCGCACCAACATCGGTGCTGTTTTATACCTTTTTGGCCAAAACCAATGAGTCGCGCTTTGAGGATTTGATTAACACAAACGGGGCGGACCGTTACTACAAAATAACAGCAGTTGACACAGATGGACTGGAATCTCTTAGGCAACCAAATCCTGTCATGGGGACAACTTTAGATATACCACTTCCTCCTGCTATTACAGGTGTTCGCCAAGATGCATCGGGCGTGTTGATTACATGGAGTCAAGTAGACCAGCGGGCAGAAAAATTTGAAGTGATTAAAAAAGCCCGAGGGGACTCTCAGGTGATTCAGGGGATTACTTCAGGACAATTTTTAGACCACGATGTTCGTAAGGGCGTGAGTTACACCTACGAAGTGGTGGCAATCGACCAGTACGGTTTGGCCTCCAAAGCTTCTCAAAGCGTCCGTGTTCAGATACCAAACGAGTAAGGAACCCATGCCAAATTTTCACGCTTCATCGTTAACCCCTTTGTCTTATCCGCACCATGAAGAAGAAGTGGTCTTTGTTTGGGAGGCAACCTCCAAAGAAGAGTCTTTGATACTGACCCAGTTGGATAGCCATCAGTTTTTTATCAAGCAGCTAAAACGTCCCAAGGGAACGCTTGTGAAAGGGGAAAAAATTACACGTCCCTCGCAGGTGAAGCTTTTGCAAAAAGGGCTTATTGCTTATGAAAAAGCGACGGCCGCCTCGGTGCTTTTTAGCAATATTCACAGTACAAAAAACCATCATGAAAACCCCTCTTTTCATCTTAAAACACCCGCCTTTTTTGCTAATGACACTACTCAGGCGCAAGAAATTTGGGTAGAAGTTGGTTTTGGAAGTGGTCGCCATTTGCTTCACCAGGCAAAAAACAATCCCGATGTTTTACATGTAGGGATTGAAATTCACAAACCTTCAATCGAGCAAGTCATCAAGCGTGCTGAACACGAAGAACTTGATAACCTGCTTGTAGTGGATTATGACGCACGGATTTTATTAGAGTTTTTGCCGGCCAATAGCGTGGGAAGAATTTTTGTGCATTTTCCCATCCCTTGGGACAAAAAGCCACATAGACGCGTGATTTCTGAAGGATTTGTAGAGGAGGCGCTACGGGTGCTTAAGGTCGAGGGAACGTTAGAGCTTCGCACAGATAGTGATGCGTATTATGCCTACAGCTTGGAGGTGTTTATGGCACTTGCCAAAGCAAAGGTGCGCATTCAGAAAAATATGGACTTGGCGGTTAGTAGCAAATACGAAGACCGTTGGAAGCGCATGGAAAAAAATATTTACGATGTAACCCTTGTAAATCAGCACAAAAGCCCTTTGACAAAGGCGCCGACTCCTCTTATTTTTGAAACACCTCTTGATGTGCAGACACTAAAAAATAAGACCGCCGACACAACATTGCGAGGGGAAAATTGGTTTGTACATGTAGAGGGTTGGTACCATATTCAAGAAACCCATGGCATGCTCAAAGTCGCTTTTGGAGCCTACGATAGGCCTGAGCATCGGTATGTTATTGTTGAAGAGGGAAAAGCGCGGTATTTCCCCGAAGAGGTCTTTTCCACTAAAGCCAACACTTTAGCTCATGGTGCCTTGGTGGATTGGATGCACGCATGAATCATGTGATAGAGGCTTCAAAAATTTCTCTTGGATACCGCAATGACGAACCTGTTATCACCGATGGTGATATGCGGATAAATTCACAGGATTTTGCCTTCATCACAGGGAAAAGCGGTAGTGGAAAATCTACTCTCCTAAAATCACTTTATGGTGAAATTGCATTGCGCCAAGGAGAGCTTTCCGTGTGTGGAATCTCCATGAATGCTCCTGCTGGAGCTAAGCTCAACACCTTGCGCCGTTATATAGGGATCGTCTTTCAAGATTACCGACTCATCAACGAATGGACGGTGGAGAAAAACGTTATGCTTCCACTTTTGATTGGCGGCTTTTCAAAGAGTGTTTGTGTGCAACAAGCACAAAAACTGCTCAAACATGTCAAGCTTTTACACAAGGCAGACAGGCACCCTTTGGAGCTTAGTGGAGGAGAGCAACAGCGCGTAGCCATGGCTAGAGCTTTGGCACATAATCCAGTGTTGCTCTTGGCAGATGAGCCAACGGGGAATTTGGACGAGTACTCCAGTGATGTGATTTGGTCACTTTTGAAAAGTGCGCGTGAGCATTTGGGGACAACCATCGTGGTTGTTACCCACCGCATCCCCACAACGATGGGTTCAAATTATAAACACTTTTTCCTAGAAAGCGGCGTATTGTATGAAGTCTCTTAAAAACCATTTTTCGGTTATTTTTCCTCTCATTGTGCTATTGTTTTCCTTTCAATTTACCCGTGGACTGGAAGTAATAGTAGCAGAGTATGAAACCCGCATCACAAACGAATACAGCATCATTGTGGTTGCTTCTAAGGCGCTCGAGGAAGCCGATATTGCTCGCAGTGTTCCCTCTTTAAAGGCCATGGAAGAGGTTAGCCCGTCGGTTATTTTGGATAGGCTTAAGGGGGATATTTCTACTCAAAATCTCTCTTTGCTACAACTCTCATTGCCAAAATTCTACAACCTCAAACTCTCCTCCTTTCCCTCTGCTAAAGCATTAAGTAAAATTAAGAGTGATTTAGAGCGTATGGACTTTATTAGTAGGGTTGAAACCTTTGCAAAAACCTATGACACGATTTACCGTATTTTGGTGATTGCAAAAAGCATGGCGTACGTTTTTATGGGTCTTATTGGGGTTATTTCCTTACTTTTGATGCTTAAGCAAATGCGTATTTGGGTGCTTGAACATAAAGAACGCATGGACATCATGACTCTTTTTGGCGCTCCCTTTTGGATGAAAAGTGCGGTACTGTACCGCCTTGCCGTGGTGGATTCTTTTTTGGCAACATGCTTTGTAGTAGCTTTGTTTTATGTTATGCCCTCAGTGCCCGAAATTGCATCGGCTGCGGCGGCGATTGATGTGATTATTCCTGCTATTGAGCCTTTGAAAGAAGGGGGCACGTTGTTAGGAATTTCTTTATTTTTTGCTCTTGTTTCAGTCAGCATGGTAATGCTAAAGGTTAAAAGAGAAACACCATGATACGTCTGTTTCTAGGGGTTGTGCTCTTGCTTGTTACAGGGAGCGCTGCCACCACCAAGGAAAAAATCTCTTCAAGCAGTGCTTCTTTGAGCGCTACAACCAAACAAGAGCGTCAAATTGGCCAAAAACTTGAGGCTATCGCCAATGATATTTCCAATGAAAGAAAAGCACTTGAAAATCTAGCGCAAGAGATTGAGACGCTTCAAGGACAGATTAAAACTCTCCAAGAAGAGACTAAAGAGGCGACCCAAGAGCTTGAAGTGTTAAAAACACAAAACACCGAATTGGAAAAAACAAAACAAGAATTAGAGCAGCGTATGATTCGTATTATTGCCGAACAATTCTCATTTCATATGGTAACCGACCAGGGTTATCAAGAAAGCATCGAGAGTATTATTGCAGATGCGGTGCTTGAAAAAATGGACGCGCTCATTAAAAAAGACTTCAAAGAGTTAAGTGCCGAATATTCTCATACAAATGAAGAAATCCGCAAACGCAACCGAGATATTACAAAGCTCAATGAGTCTTTAAAGGGATTGCGCACCAAGGAGAGTGCACTTCTTGGTCTTAGGGATAAGCAACGTCAAAGCTTGGCCGAGCTTGATAAGCAAAACGCCTTATACCGGAAGCGTCTAGGGGAAATTTACGCAGAAAAAAAAGAGCTTCAAGAAACCCTCGAGCGCTTAAAGATTGTACAGCGTGCCGAAGAAGAAAAAAAGGCGCAAGCTGAGGCTGAAGCCGCCGCACGTGCCGCAGCCGCGGCACAAACACCCTCAGAAGCACAGCAAGTGACGGTACGCCAGATTGGTTCATCTTACCAAAGTAGTCGCGTGAAACGCTATAGTGGCCAAAAAACCATTGCACCTTTGGACAGTTTTGAAGTAAAGCAGGCGTTTGGAAATTATGTTGATCCTATTTATAAAATTAAGATTTTTAATGAATCTGTAGTATTGCGCTCCAAGACTCCTTTGGCGCAAGTTAAAAATGTTCTGGGGGGGAAGGTTGTTTATGCGGGTAACACAAACATGCTAAACCATGTTGTTATTGTGGAAAACAGCAATGGTATCCACACAATTTATGCCCAGATGACCCAAATCGCTCCCACGATAAAAGTTGGTTCGCGCATTAAGGAGGGTTATGTGATTGGCAGAATTGACCAAGACCTCACCTTTGAAGTTACCCAGCAAAATTTCCACATCAACCCCCTTGAACTCATCACCGTGCGCTAGGTTCCTTTCTAAAACGATTTTTAAGTGTTTTTTAAGTAGAATACGCGGATTTATCCTTACATGTAAAAAGGAGCCAAGGGCATGGAAAAGGCTAGAAAGCGGGTATTGGTTAAGTTCTCGGGTGAGGCATTAGCGGGCGAAAATGGGTTTGGTATTGACACATCTATCTTGCGTTTTATTGCTTCTGAGATCAAGTCCATGGTAGAGGCAAATGTAGAAGTTGGCATTGTTATTGGTGGAGGCAACATTATCCGTGGTGTGAGTGCAGCAAAAGATGGGATTATTAAGCGCACCAGCGGTGATTACATGGGAATGCTTTCCACGGTCATTAACAGTGTTGCTATGCAAGAAGCGTTGGAGTATGTGGGTACAGATGTGCGGGTGCAAAGTGCTATCAAAATGGAAGCCATTTGTGAAACCTTCATTGTGCGCCGTGCGCAGCGCCATTTAGAAAAAGGGCGCATTGTTATTTTTGCTGCAGGAACAGGCAATCCTTTTTTTACTACAGACACAGCAGCCACGTTACGCGCCATTGAGATTGGTGCGGATATGATTATTAAGGCAACGAAAGTTGATGGCGTGTACGACAAAGACCCTAATAAATTTCTAGACGCAACCCTGCTGCATGAGCTTAGTTACGACCAAGCCATGCAAGATAGCATTAAAGTCATGGATGATACCTCAATTGCACTGGCTAAAGACAATGGGCTTCCTATTGTTGTGTGCAATATGTTTAAAAAAGGCAACATCCTCAATATCATTAACGGCGACTACAGCCTCTGCTCTGTCGTCAAATAACCAAGGAGAAAAAATCTATGAGAATTGAAAAAATTACCGCAAAAGCCATGGAACACATGGACGGAGATCGCTATAAGCTTGCATTGGTTGTTGCTAAGCGCGCAGAAGAGTTGGCAGCAGGTTCTATGCCATTAATTAGTGTAGACAAAAATAAAGTAAAATTTGCAGACATTGCCCTCATGGAAGTAGCCGAGGGAAAGCTTAGCATCGAGACACTTTTACGCTGCGAAGAGTAGGACGCAATTTTGGAAGAACTGCTTAAAAAAGTACAATCTTGCACGGATATTTCCGCTGCTGTTTCTATTTTGGGTTCTCAAATCCAAATGACCAAAGAGATTGAAAAAGCAGTAAGCTTCACTGTTACAAAGCACAAAGGACAGCTTCGAAAAAGCGGTGAACCCTATTCGGTGCATCCTATTTTGGTAGCCTCTTTTGTGGCTCATTTTGGTGGCGATGAAGTGATGGTGGTGGCGGCCTTGTTGCATGATGTGGTGGAAGATACGTGTTGTTCCATTGACGATGTGCGAGGGGATTTTAGCCCTGAAGTCGCTGTTTTGGTGGAAGGTCTGACAAAAATCATGGAGATTAGAGAAGATCAGCTCATCCCCTCTACTTCGAATGAAAAACTTGTCTCATCAGCCCTTACATTTCGCAAAATGCTACTTGCTTCCATTAAAGATGTGCGCGTACTAGTGATTAAGTTATGTGATAGGCTCCATAACATGCTCACCTTGGGCGCTTTGCGTGATGCCAAACAACAGCGCATTAGTGAAGAAACATTGGTTGTGTATGTGCCTATTGCGCACCGACTTGGGATTTCATCCATTAAAAACACCCTTGAAGATCTAAGCTTTATGTATATTTTGCCCAACGAATATAATAAAATCGATGCGTACCTTCAAGAGGAAAAACAACAGCTCCAACTCAAACTCAACCATTTCATTGACAAAGTAACAACACTGATGTTGCGAAATGGGTTTAATGAGGGCGATTTTGTCATTTATAAACGCATCAAGCATTACTACTCTATCTATCTCAAAATGCAACGCAAAGGCGTTTCGATTGAGGAAGTTTTGGATTTACTTGCCATTCGCATTGTGGTAAATAAGCCCAATGATTGCTACCGCGCTTTAGGTGTGATTCATCAACACTTTAACCCGTTGATTTCGCGCTTTAAAGACTATATCTCTCTTTCAAAAGAAAACGGCTACCAGACTATTCACACCACCGTTTTTGATGATAAGTCCATTATCGAAGCGCAAATTCGTACCCACGACATGCATCATACAGCAGAATACGGTGTAGCAGCCCACTGGAAATACAAAACCGGTGGACTCAATCCTAAGCTGGGTTGGTTGAGTGATTTGACTTTGCAAGATGAAGATTCGGAAAATATCGAAGAATTTTACCAGTATGCCAAAGACAGCCTTTTTAGTGAAGACATTGCCGTGTTTTCGCCAAGGGGAGATATTTTTACCCTGCCGCGCGGTGCAACGGTATTGGATTTTGCTTACGAAGTGCATACAGAAGTGGGGATGCACACCAAGGAAGCTTACGTTAACAAGCAAAAAGTACCGTTGCTAACAGAGCTTAAAAATGGTGATATAGTGCGTATCGTGACCAGCAAAGAGGCACATTTTCGGTGCAGTTGGGCCAATAGTGTGATTACTGGAAAGGCCAGAAGTGCTATCAAGCAAAATTGCCGTCAAAAGATTAAAGAGATTAATCAGCGTGTCGCTATTGATATTTTGGTGGCTATTTTTAATGTGCGTGAAAATAAGTTATTGGCGTGGCTTGCCAGTGAAAACCTTACCAAAAAAATCTTCAAAGCCGCAACCGATTCTATTTACTTGCAAGATGTGGTCAATGCTTTAAAAAAATACCCCAAAAGCGACAGTCTACTTTTCCCGCTTTTAAAGATCGATCGCTACAAAATAAAAAAACAAAAGTTTGAAAATATTGTGATTTATTCTAATCATAAGGTTGAAAACGTCGAGTTTGATTACTGTTGCCATCCTAAGCGCGGTGATGATATTGTGGGCTTCAAGAAGGGAAGTGATGTCATTGTTCATCATAAGCTATGCGAAAAAGCAAGCAAGCTAATGGAGCATAAAGACGAGATGATTTTTGTGAAGTGGACCCGCAATGCTCCACACCGGTATAAGCTAATAGTAAGCATTGAAAATAAGCGCGGATCTTTAGCCTCGTTTTTATTTTATTTGGCTAAAATGCAAATCAACCTCGTCACCATCGAGCTTGGAAAGTCTGAAGATGGGCACGCGGACTACTTTGAATTGGTGATTGAGCTCCCCGAAGGGGCAGATTCAACCCACATCAGAGAAAGCATAAAAATGCGCTACAAGCTCATTGAGTTTATTTCACTTAATGACGCGTATAAAAAATAACCTTACATGTAAAGAGAGAAAAGATGGTTCAAGAAGCACTGAAGGAAATTCAGCGAGGCGTTGCAGAAATCATTGATTTTGAACGTATTCAAACCCTTGTGAAACGCTATTTTGAAACAGGTGAAACCTATTATGTTAAGGCGGGTTTTGACCCAACGGCTCCTGATTTGCACCTTGGACACACGGTGTTGATTCAAAAAATGGCGCAACTTCAGCGCTATGGCGCAACGGTGCAGTTTTTGATTGGGGATTTTACGGGGATGATTGGTGATCCTAGTGGTAAAAACGAAACCCGCAAAAAACTTGACCGTGAAACGGTACTTAAAAACGCCCAAACCTACAAAGAGCAAGTGTTTAAGATTTTAGACCCCCAAAAAACAGAAGTGATGTTTAACTCCGCGTGGCTTGAAGACCTTGGCGCGGCGGGAATGATTGAACTTGCGACGACCTTTAGTGTGGCGCGCATGTTAGAACGGGAAGATTTTGAAAAACGCTACAAGTCCCAAACCCCCATCTCTATTAGTGAATTTTTATACCCCTTGTTGCAAGGGTATGACAGTGTGGCTATGAAGTGCGACATCGAGATGGGCGGTACTGACCAAAAATTTAACCTGCTTATGGGGCGTCAACTTCAACGCGTGTATAACGTCGGTAAAGAACAAGCGGTGGTGATGATGCCTTTGCTTGAAGGATTAGACGGCGTGCAAAAAATGAGCAAAAGCCTAGGAAACTACATAGGCGTTACCGATGCTCCTGGGGATATGTTTGGAAAGATTTTAAGTATTTCTGACACCCTTATGTGGCGCTATTATGAGCTTTTGAGTGCCAAGACACTTGGGGAAATCGAGGCTCTTAAGATTGATGTAGCATCGGGTGCAGTGCACCCCAAGCACGCTAAAGAGATGCTGGCCGTAGAAATAACAGCCAAGTACCACGGTGAAGTTGCTGCCAAAGAAGCCAAGGCAGAGTTTGATAAAGTACATGCTAATCATGAGCTTCCTAGTGACATGGAAACCTTTACATGTAAAGGTCCCGTGTGGATTGCAAAGGCCTTGGTAGATGCAGGCTTGGAGCCTTCAACCAAGCAAGCAAGGCGCGATATTGCCCAAGGGGCAGTAAGGCTTGATCAAGAAAAAATCGAAGACGAACAGTTGCAGCTTGAAGTGGGTGAGTATGTGCTTCAAGTGGGCAAGCGAAAGTTTATGAAGCTAAAGGTGGTATGATGGCACTCTCAAGCGTAAAAATTGGAAAGCACACTCTTAAATATCCCATTATTCAAGGCGGTATGGGGCTTGGAATTAGTTGGGACAAGTTGGCAGGAAATGTGAGCAAAGAAGGTGCCCTTGGTGTCATTAGCGCTGTGGGTACGGGTTATTATGAAGACCAAGCCCACGTAAAACGCAGTATCGGCGCGCGTCCTTATGAAGCAGAAAGTTTCTACTCCAAAGAGGGGTTGCATGCCATTGTAAAAAATGCCCGTAAGATTTGTGGCGATGCGCCGTTGGCGGTCAATGCGTTGTATGCTAGCAATGATTACCCCCGCATGGTGCGTGATGCGTGTGAGGCTGGGGTGAATATCATCATCTCTGGGGCAGGATTGCCTACTAATATGCCTGAATTTACCGAAGGTTTCCCTGACGTGGCCCTTGTGCCCATTGTCTCTTCGGCTAAAGCACTAAAGATTATTTGCAAACGCTGGAAACAGCGTTACGACAGACTGCCTGATGCAATTGTGGTGGAAGGTCCCAAAAGTGGCGGGCACCAAGGTTTTACGTATGAGCAGTGCTTGATGGAAGAGTTCCAACTTGAAAATTTGATTGGACCTGTCAAAGAAGAAGCGGCTAAATGGGGCGATTTTCCTATTTTTGCTGCAGGTGGCGTATGGGACCATGAGGATATTCAAAAGATGATTTCCCTTGGAGCAAACGGAGTGCAGATGGGCACGCGTTTTATTGGCACACACGAATGTGACGCTCACGAAGATTTTAAAAAGGTGATTTTAGGAGCCAAGGAGAGTGATATTGAGTTGCTTAAATCTCCTGTTGGGTATCCTGCTAGGGGTGTGCGCACAACACTAATTAACCTCGTGGACAAGCGTGAAGGCCCTCCGATTAAATGCATTAGCAACTGTGTGAGCCCCTGCCAACGTGGCAAAGAAGCCAGAGAAGTGGGGTACTGTATTGCTGATAGGCTAGCTGATGCATACCTGGGAAAAACCCAAAGCGGACTGTTTTTTACGGGAGCAAATGGGTATCGGCTTAAAGAAATTATTTCAGTCAAAACATTAATAGGCAAGCTCGTTGGCGGGGAAGACAGTTAAACTTTTTTGGATATGGCTCGCGTTGATTGGCACGCTTTATGCCAATACGCTTTACCAAAAACAGATTGAGCAGTTTGACCGTGACTTTGCGCGCGCTAACAGTGAGGAGCTTTTAAAGCTCCATCACATGCTCAAAAACCTCTATATTCAGTCTATTATCCAAAACGACACAGAGTTGAAGGTCGATGCCTTAAAACGCCTTGTAAAAAGCGCCTCTTCCTTGCGGTTGGATGCCTCGCCCTATGAAAGAGAACTTCAAACCCTAGGCGCCTCTATGCTTAATAAACCCTCGGAATTGGCCAAGATTTCACCTGTCCCCCCATCCGTTCCCCCTCGACCAACCCCCTCCAAAAGTACCATATCAGATACTGCACTGGCAGCCCTTGGAGTAGATTTTAGTGCGGGCGATTTGACACTGCGTTTTAACCGTACCCTTACACAAAATCAAATCAAATCTTTTTTACTTAAATCAAGCAATACCTACCGTTACGTGTTTGATCTTCCTGGGGCTCTGATGGGAAATTCACGCACCTATGAAAGCAACGAGGTGGGGCAAGTGCGTGTGGCACAATACGACAAGCAAACCATTCGGGTAGTTTTTTCCCATAACCGTCCCTTGACGCTACACCATCGCGTCCAAGACCAACATGTTTTTATTGGTCTTTCTGAGAAAACTGGCGCCCAGAGTGCCACCACTAAACCCTATGAAAGCACCAAACCCGACACACCTCCAAGACGCTTTAACCCAGCCACCAAAACCGTTGTGATAGACCCCGGCCATGGGGGGCGCGATGGTGGCGCAACCAATGGCAAATACATAGAAAAAACAGCGGTGCTTAGTATTGGCTTGAGGCTTGGGAAAGAGTTGCAAAAACGGGGCTATAAAGTACACTATACGCGCAGTAAAGATACGTATATTAAGCTCCGAGATCGCACACGGATTGCTAATGACAAAAATGCAGATCTGTTTATTTCGATTCACGCCAACGCTGCGCCCACGAAAAGTAAAAACAAGAGTATGTATGGAGTTGAAACCTTTTTTCTCTCTCCCGCGCGTTCAGAGCGCTCTAAAAATGTAGCAGCCTTAGAAAACCAATCGGATATCGAAGAGATGAACCATTTTTCTAAACAGACGTATTTGAATTTCCTTAATCGAGAAAAAATTGTCGCCTCAAATAAATTTGCTTTGGATGTGCAGCAGGGCATGTTAGATTCCCTTAAACAAAAACGCTTTAACGTGCGTGATGGTGGTGTGCGCGAAGCTCCTTTTTGGGTACTTGTGGGGGCACAAATGCCTGCAATACTCTTAGAAGTTGGGTACATTACCAACCCCGACGAGGTAAAACGCATTTTTAATAACAGTTATCAGGAGGCCATTGCTAAAGGTGTGGCTGATGGCGTCGATGCGTATTTTTATAAAAATAACTAAGGGCCCATTGTGGATGCTTTGAAACCTGCAAGATTGGTTTGGGATGAGGAGGGTCAGCCCTTTTGTCCAGAATTTAGCGACTATTATTTTAGTAAACAAGGAGGCTTGGAGGAGAGCCGCCATGTGTTTCTTGAAGGAAATGCACTGTTGAAAAGATGGGCAAATAAAGAACGATTTGTGATTGGCGAATGGGGGTTTGGCACAGGACTAAACCTTTTAGCTGTCTGGGAGCTTTTTTCTACATGTAAAGCACCGCCCAAGGAGTTGGTTTTTGTCTCTTTCGAGGGATTTCCCCTCACTGGTGATGATTTGGCACGCGCCCAT
>NZ_JAFHKK010000029.1 GCF_016937535.1 Sulfurospirillum tamanense
CTTTTTTATGTCCTCATCCCCTACATCTACCACTTGCCCCGACGTGTTGGCAAACTGGTTTTTTTTCTTTTCAATGGTTTTGGCATCCATTTCTTTGTGGCCCTCTCGGTCACTCAAAAGCGCAAGTGAGACCGCATTGAAAAACTGCATTTGCATTTCGTATTGGCCCTGGGCGATTTCCAATAATTCTAACATAATCTGATTGGTGGTTTGCGTTTGCTTTAGCAGGTCTTTTTCTTCTTGAGTTTGACGGATTAGGTCTTTTACGGTCTGCTCTTTTTGCTTTCTGCGTTCCACTGCATCTGCGTTTAAAAAATACTCATTGTGCAGCTCTGTGGGTGCAAGCAATGCAGCGCGGCGCAACTGCTCACGCTCAATGCCCTTGAGCGTCAGGTAATTGGATAGGTTTTGAGAGGCGACACGATACGCCTCATAATTTCCGCTCTCGATAGAGCGCATTACGTCCTTTTGGAGTTTTTGGTAGGTTGCATCGTCGTTGTTCCCAAAGAGCTTTCTGAAGCGTTCTTGAAATTCAACATATTCCTCGTCTTTGAGTGGTTCGTTGACGTTGTGGTACTCCTTGAAAAAACGCTCCATCCCAAGGTTTGAAGCGCGATTCATAAGCGACTCAAACCGTTTTTCTGTGTTTTGGAGGTTGTTTAGGATGTTTTGGATACTTTTGGTCGGATTATAAATCCGTTCGCCGCTTTCAAAGATGAGTTTGTTGGCTTCGTTCATCGCATCGTTTACCTTGTTTAACTGGTCGAGTTGGTCAAGGGCTGTTTTGATGGAGTCATTCATGGCCTTTATCTGTTGGGCGTAGTAGGTGTATGAGGTGGGGTCGGACACGATGCCTCCCGCGCCGCCAAAAAACGCAAAGCCATTGGTCTTTAACAAGACAAGCAACGCCAAGGTTGCAACCGTCTTTTTTGTTCTCATGTGTTCCTCCTAAAAATATTTATATAATAGCTAAAAAGCATTTAAAAGATATTTAAATAATATCAATTAAGCTAACTTTTCTTCCCTTTTCAATCTTAACTCGCTCTACATGTAAAAGCATGAGTTCAACCTGTAGAAGTTCAATGAGGCTTTTCTGCCAGTTGTCTTGTTGCTTGAGTTGATGATATTCAACCTCTCGCATTTTTATGAGTTGTTGGATTTCGGCTAATTTACACATGACTATCTCCCGCCTCTTTCAAGCCCTTGTTGTTTTTCCCGCACACGCTCTAGCTGCTCACTCTGTTTGCGCGTAGGCGTTGACCACTTGGCCAGTTGTTCAATGTTGTTGTACAACTTGCTCTTGCGCTCAGGGGGAACATCAGGGTAAGAGTGGTAGAGATTGATTTTCTTTTCAAGCTCACTGGCGATGTTCTCCTTGAGGGAGAGACCGTTCTCAAAAAGCTTTCCGTTGTTGAGTGTTTTATGGGCTTTCAAGTCCTCGTTCCAGTCTTTGAGTTCGGATTTATCCACCTTAAAATCTAAATCAGGAAATTCTTTCTTAACAAAGGCTTCGGTTTCATGGTTCCTAATGGCTGTTTGTACAAGTTTATTATAATGTTCCATATCCGTTACCGCCTCTTGAACACTTGGTAAGTAAAGCTGGTCCGCATCATTCTTTAAAAGTGAGGTTTTAGCTTCTTCTATATTTAATCCACTTTCTAAGACCTTTTCAAAATGATTTGCCAAGGCATTGACTGCAAAAATGTCTTTAACTTGTTTATCAAACTCTCTTCCCTGTGGGTCGTTATCAAAAACCTTGACAACATTTTCAACATTTTCAAGGCGCGAAACAACATTTAAGAAAGTGGTTTTTCCATCTTCACGCATATTTCCATTGAATGAAATAAAAAGGGAGGACGATAAATCCAACCCTTTCATTTCGGCATAACTTAGGTTGTCAATGCTGTTTTCGCCGACAATAACGGTCTTAATATCCTTCTCGCTCACGCCATCGGCGATGAGGATAGAGATACCTTTCTTTCCCTCCTCCAAAGAGTTCACTGGCTCTTTGTAGGCCACGCCCTCTTTGTCGTGGGTGAGGGGTTTTTCAAGGAGTTTTTTGTTCATGCCCGAAATCGTGATAAACTTTCGTTGTTCCTCTCCCTCAATGCTCACTGCTTCCATTGTGTAGCTCGGAAAAATTACATTGCGGTGGTGGTCTGTTTTGATAGAGGAAAAACGGTCTGTAACTTCCTTGGCTATTTTTCGGATGGTTTCAAGGGAGTTCAGGCCACTTTGATTATACGGCTGCAATTCGTTGTATTTTTGTGCCGTGCGTGGTGAATACCCTTGATGTGTTAATCCGATTTTATGCTGTGACTCTTGAACGTTGGTGCGATTGACCAGTTCGTGAATGTCGATGTCGCGGTTGCGGCAAAAATTGAAGATAGTGCCCCTGTCTCCTGTCTCATTGACGTTATAGTAGAGGTAGTTTCCATCTTTGTGGCCACGGCTTATGACAACGGTATCCACACCGTTGGTCATGGTCATGTGGTTTGCGCTGCTCTTCTCCCTTTTGACCTCGTACCCAAGCTTTTGCAAAAGCTCGTTCATGGGAATTTGTGGGTAGTTTAAGTAAGTAGTTGCGCTTTGTGTTTGTCGATTGTCGCGCTTAAGCTCTCTATCCTCTCCACCAAGCTCTCTAGTTCTTCCATCAGGCTCTCGCGCTGCTCTTTCGACGTTGAGAGTTCTAGCTCTTCCAACAACTGCGCTGCTCTTTCGTTGTTCTTCGCTAATTTGTGCCCCTTGCTTTTCAAGTTCTGCATTTTGAGATTGAATTGTCTTGAGTATTCCTCGAAGTCGTCCATCCAAATAATTTGCATTGCTTTGTTCCTCCATATAGTTTATTTTTAAAGTGCGCTCGTTTACGGTCACGATAAATGCGCTAGGTACATGCTCAATTTTAGCATGAAACTCTTGCTCAAGCCCAAGGAGGGTTTGTTGTAAACCCTCGTGAAGTTCCCGATGATTAGGCATGATGTTCTGTGCTTTCATCTTTACCATCCTCTTTTTTGCCAGTGAGCTTGAGGTTAGTCACGCTCACGTAATGGTGAATTTGCTTTGTGCCTGTTTTGTCTGTGAACTGGTTTTGTTTTAGGGTTCCCATAACCACAACGCCACGTCCTCGCTTGATGTATTTCTCCATAGCCAGGGCGAAATTATCATAGATGGTGCAGTCCGTGTATAGGGAGTCGGGCTGGCCATTGGGGCGTGTGCCCATGTTGCACACAATGGCAAAGTTAAGGGCGTGTTTGTTGTCTCCGATTTTTCGGAGTTTGGCATCTGCGGTGACGTTGCCCGTGATGGTAATGGTGTTAAAGTCCATGTGTTTTTTCTCCTTATCTTGAAATGGATTTGGCAGCATGTGCCGCCATTGCTCTTGCTTGGCCCTTGATGGCAAGCTCCTTTTTCTGTTCCAAGGTCAACTCCTTGGTGCGCTCTTGGCTGCGCTCCATGTAGTTTTCTTTGACGTATGAAACTATCTTGACGGCATCTTTTACCGCTTCCACGATTTGCTCTTTTTGGTTTTCAAGGTTGCGCGCCCACGATTTGACATAGCTTTCGTGGTTTTGTAGATTGAACGCGATACCTAGCTCTTTGGCTTGGAGGTAAGAGTAAATTTCCGCACGTAATTCTTCTTTGGCGTATTCTTGCTCTCTGCGGTCATGGCCAAACTTGCGGTCAAGTCTGCTTTCATGTCCTGTGGCATGGCCAAGCTCATGCAACGCTGTGGAGTAGTACGCGCCCTCGTTTTTAAACTGCACTTTTTCGGGCAAGGTGATTTCGTCTTGGGTTGGAGAGTAGTATGCTTTTTCTCCAGGAATGTGGCGAATGGAAATGCCTGAATTTTGGAGTATTTTTTCGCATTGTTCGTGAGTTGCAAACTGCTTGGTTGGCAAGATTTCATCTTTGATTATGCCCATGAGTTCTTTGCGTTGCTCTTGGCTTAGTCCATCAATTTGGTCAATGTTAAAAACGTAGCTTTGTTTGAAGATGGGACGGCGCACCTCTTTTTCCTCCACGCGCTCCTTTCCCTCATTGTCTTTTACGGTCTGCTCTTCGGTTTTGATGTCAAATTTGAAAAAAGAGATAGCTGCGCTTTTTTCTCCTTTTCGCACGTGCGCCCCAAGGTCTTTGGCTTGTTTGTAGGTTAGCCACGCATTGGAAGCGTAGCCTTTTTCTAGCTTGAGTGTATCAAGGGAGAGAGTATTCATCCCTTGATAGACGGTTTTTGTGATTGGATTGTGCGCTGCACCCTCTTGAAGTTCGCGCGCTGTCCATTCTCGTTCCCACGGCACGTTATTTTCTTGGATGGCTTTATAGAAATGCTCCGCGATTTGCTCAATGTACTTTTCGTACTGCTCAAAACTCTTACTCATCCTCCCCTCCCTTTTGCTCTTGCTCTTGGGGTGATTGCTCTCCGATGTCCTCCTCGTTCTCAAGCTCTTGAGAGAGTAAAAACATGTCAAATTCAAAGGTGCTTAGATCTATGGCTACAGCACTTCTTATTACCTCTGGCATTAGGTCTCCTTTCGTCCGTATTTTTTGATGATGTTTCTAAGTTTTCGGTCTTTAAAATAGTAGTTTGCCTTGGCCTTAATGGGCGTTTTACGCCCTCCAAGGGCAAGGATAAGTATCTCATCCTTTTTTAGGTTCATAAGGTCTTGAGAGGTGAGGAGTTTATATCCCTCTTGACTACGATTTTTTGAGCCAAAAAAACTCGAAGCTTGGGTGCTTTCGCTCACTTTTTCGCGGGTAAAGTCCCCGATTTCTTCCGCAACACGTTTGGCTGTTTCGTTGTCATTGATTGCAAAATATGCACGGTACGCCACACTTCCGCTGATGATGCGCAAGTCCTCTTTGGAGTAGTATTTCTCAATTTGTGCCTCGGTTTGCGTGATGTAGATACCAGGAATGTTGTAACTCCTTGAGAGCGTTGGAAGTTCCAACAAAAACTCCAATTTTCCAAAGCGGGTAAACTCATCGTTGATAAAATAAATCCGCTCAAGCGGGTTGTTGTTTTCTTTATCGAGGAGATTTTTTCCGATAGCTTCGTAAAAAATACGAATGAGAGGCGCAAGTGTCTCTATGTCTTTTTCTTTGACAACAACATAGAGCGTAATGTTTTCTTTGCGTAAATCCCCATACGGAAAACTCATTTTAGAGGTCACATTCATAATGCGATAATCGCTAAACACGTCAAGCGCACGGGAAAACGTAGTGATAACACTCTTCATTTCTTTATAGTGAACACGGCTAAGGCTTCGTGCTTGGTCACGAATGAGTGGGTCAAGGGTTGTATCTTCGGAAGCTTGCTTAAAGAAGAAGTTAAGCTCATCTACTAAAACACCCTCGGCTTGTAAGTCCACAAGCTGATTTAAAAAATCATCGTTTAATAGCTCTTCTGCGGACTTTTTGGGGTAGCGGTTGATTTCACACAAAAATGTCTCATCATTCTTTTGGATGTCATACATTGCAAAGAAAATGAAAAGGTCGCGTGCGCTGTCTTTCCAGTGGCCGCCATCATCACCCTTGCCTTTTGTGGGAAAAAGGATAGTCGCCAGTTGTTTGACAAGCGTAATGCGCTCATCAAAATTTAAAGGAGCCAAAATCTCTTTGGCAAAGGGGTTAAAGTAGAAGGTGTTTTTTGAGCCAAAAGGGTCAAAAACAAAGACCTTGTTCTTGAGTACCTTTTCACGATAGTCTGCGGTGAGGGCTTCAAGCTCTGCTTTGATGTCAAGCACGATGCAGCTAGTGGGGATGCTCAAAAGATTTGGAACGGCAATAGAAGAAGTTTTACCCGTGCCAGGAGCGGCAACAATAAGCGCACTAAGTCCGTTATCGAAACATAGCGGTTTGCCTTTGAACCGTGCAAGAATAAATCCCTTCTTGAGGTTCAATCCCATCTTTTTTATGTCGCTAACTCTAGCCAAACGCGCCTTTCCGTAAGCAGTAGAAAAGCGAGATTGGAAGATGAGAAAAAGGGAGAAAGCGGGGAGGAGACTGGCCCATGCGAGTGCTAGCCATATCTCTTTTCTAAACTTTCGCCCCTCTTGGAGTCCGTTCCAAATAGTCTCTAGGATATGAAAGCTCTTGAGATAATCAAGTCCCATGTAGTAGCATGTGGCCACATAAAATATCGGCACAAATAAAATGAGACTGACTAAAAGAAGTATGAGTTTGTTAATCATAGCAACGCCTTTAGTTGTTTGTTGATGGGTTTGAGTTCTGCCATTGCCTCTTTGACTTTTTTAATAAGCTCTTCGGCCAGTTCATAAAATTCCCACTCGCTATTGATGGAGTCAAACTTCACCTCATTTTTATTGAGCTGATAGGCAATCTGATTGATATTTCCCGTTACGCGAGAAATATCGAGGACGATTTGGGTGTTGAGTAGGTAAATCCGCTCAATCTCCCCAAGCTTTTTGTTGCCGTAGCGTTTTTCAATGAGGTCACGGAGAAACTTCGCCTTGGTTTTGTTGGACTTTTTGGCTTGTTGGGCCAATTTCTTGTACGTCTCTTCCTCTAAAATGAGTTCAAAACGGATACTTCGCTGTTCTTGTTTTTTTGCCATCACGCGCTCTTTGCCAAAAGGCTCTTTTTCAAATCTTCAACCGCGCTAATAATGCGCCGTTTTTTGGCGCGGTCATAAGAGATTTGCACGATGTAATCAAGCCCACCATGAATATAATCGTGCAACACTTTGTCATTGACTTGGTAGTGAAACGTGGCGTTGATGGTGATGGCTTTAATGGCCAACAATGGCGTGTTGGCGTGGATGGTAGAGATTGAGCCGCTGTGTCCTGTGTTGTTGAGCCGCAAGAACGGTAAGGTGTTGCGCGTGTCAAGCTCTCCTAAAATAAGTCGCCCTGGGGAGAGGCGCATAGAAGCATTAACACCATCAATGTAAGAAAAATTGGCATCGTCATTTTTGGATACTAAAATCTCTGTTTTGTTAGGGTGAGGAATGGTAAGCTCTGGACTGTCTTGAATCGTTACAATCCGCTCTTTATGGTCAATTTCTTGCAAAAGAGTATTGAGCAGCGAGGTTTTTCCTGTGCCAGTGCCACCGCTGATAAGAATGTTTTTGCGCTGTTTTACCCATTCGAGCATGTCTTGGTAGGAATAGCCAAGAGTAGGGTCTAGGTAAAAATCTTCAATAGAGAAGATTTTGGTGGAGGGAATACGGATATTGATTTGCACTCGTTGGTTGGCAAGGACACTGTGGTGCATCGCTTGCACACGGTAATTTGTGCCGGGAATGGACGTGGAGAGAGAGGGATTTTTCACGCCAAATTGGGTTTCGCGTGAGTTGGCCAACTGTACACAAAACGTCTCAAGGGCCAAATAGGTCAAGCGCTCATCGTGTTTTTCAATCCATTCACCATTCATGTCAAGAAAGAGTTGCTTTTCTTTTTGGATGGCAATTTCATTGGCTCCACTTTTAAAGTATTCCTCAAAGAGTTCAAGGACACTTTTAAGCAGTTTGGTTTGGTGCATGAGCTTCCTCCTTACCAATGGCGTTGTATTCGCTAATGAGCTTGTCTAGTTTGCGCTGCTCTTTTTCGTAGATGGTCTTTTTTGCCTTGACAATCTTTTCCGCTGCTTTAATGCGCTTAATGAGAGTGTTTTTCCTCCCAAGCGCTTTGATTTCATCTTGAATATCCATTGTTTCCCTTTTGTGTTGGTGTGGTAAACCCAGTAAAAACTGGGTTTACATGTAAAGCTATTTTGCAATATAAGAAAGTGTGCCGCTGTTGGGTTGGGTGTAGGTGGTTCCATCGCCACGCACGTAGTCTTGTTGGGCTTCAACCACCTCAATGAGTTGGTTGTCGGCATAGCCGTTTTTGAGGGAGAATTGCCAACGCCATTGGGTGTGTGGGTGTGAATCTTCGCCATCTTGAGCAATGAGGTTTTGAATATTGATAGCGGTGGCTTGAACCATGACGGGAGAAGAAGAAAAAATTACATTGCATGATGTAATTTGTTGCCACCACCCATCCCATGTTCCCGTATAGGGAAAATATCTATAGCTATAACTAAAGTCGCCGATTTTCCCACTTATTAGAGTTCCGCCAGTGCAGATATTCTTGGTTTGTTCTACAAGCTGTCCATAGGTGGCATACCAACGCGGTACATTTTGTATCGCTGATGTATATGTCGCCGTATTTCTCGTCCAGTTGGGTTGCCCTGTCAACGCTTTGTCTGTACCCAAGATTTTGTACCCTGTGCCTGTTGGCTCAATGAGTTGATTGGTGAGGGTTTGCACCAAAACCTCTGTGGTAGAGAGTTTTTGATACGGCATGGTTTGGTGAACTTGGCACGGAGAAACTTCTACCTCTTTGTCCTCGTCGGTGTCGTTGATGATGGTGCGTTTTGAGAAGTGGGTTTGAAGTGCTTCATCGTCGTTCTCAATCCCACATTGTTGCTCAATGTAGGGGTACGCTTTGGCCGTTTCTACGTTTTGGTCAACGAAGACTTTTTGTGTTGTTCCAGGCACGTAAAAATAAGTGTTGATTTTTCGGATGGCTTGCTTAGACACATCATAAAAGTTGTATCCTGCAAACTCTTCATGTACTTCCATGCCGCCTGAGCTTGTTGTTTGGCAATCAGTCGCAAAGCGTTTCACGCCAAGTAAATCTTGATAAGCTACCCGTTGGCGGTAAAAGACACGCCCATCCACCACTTCCCAATCGCACGTAGTGTCATCCATGTAGTGTTCATAGGCAAAGCCTGTGGCATCGACACATTCGCCAATATTGCGCTTGACGTTTTCATAGCGGTAGAAATATTGCGCTTGTGGGTAAGAGAAACCCGCTACAAAGTCGTGGCGGTCATAGGTGCAAGCGTTCATGTCGCGCTCAAGGGGGACGGTGATGTCTGTGGGTACACACTGGCCAACGTTGACTCGCTGATTTTCGTGGGTGTAATAAAACTGTTTTGAGACGATGGCCACATCGTTTGCAAAGTCGGCGGTGGCTTTGCATGAGCCTACTTCACTTCGCAACTCAATAGGTTCTTCGTATTGGCATCGTTGCACCATGATGTCCTGACCTTCGGGTGTGGTGACGTACATTTCATAGCCAAGACTGATTTGATTGTTTTTGTAGTCAATCTTGTTTCGGCATGAACGGGTATCGTATTTTTCATAGACGGAGTTAGAAGTTTGTTTTACGCACACGGTGCCTTGTTGGGCGTAGTAAGTAGCAAGTCCATCCACCAAGGTTGCAGCGGGACAATCTACAATCATGGTGGCATCATTAGTGGGTTGCCATGATGAACCATTATCGCCGTCTTTTGAGTCTGTGGTGTAGGTGGGTGTAAACCCGCTACCACTTGGGGAAGAGTAGTTATTGGTGGAGCCCCCACCATAACCCGCTTCTGCTAGTTTGTCGTTCACGTCTTTTTCATCGGTAGGTTCGGCTTCTAGGTTTAAGACATTTAAAAGCTCGTCACGGTTTCCACCTACCACCACAAAGTCGCTTTCACGAGTGAGTACCGCGTTTCTATCTCTCAGGCGGCTTTTTTTTACAAAAGCACTGTTAAGGGTATAGAGCTTGCCTTGATATTGCACTTTGTCAAAAACAATTTCAACATTGTTTTGATGGTCAACGTTGAATTGGCCTTGCAAGGTGATTTTTTCTTGCAAGTTTTTATCGTTTAGCATGGGCTTGGCAAAAATAGTGCCAAAGCCATTGGTAAAACGCACGTCTTGCGTTGGTCGCACGTTTAAGCTGTCATCCTCTCCAAATAAAAGGGAGGAAACCACGAAAAGTAAAAGTAAAAACTTTTTCATCCTTGACTCCTTTGTTAGTTTTTTTCTTTGTCAAAATATTGCACAATGATTTCATTCCCTTTGGGTTCGGGAAACCAAAGGTCTTGCGTTGGGTTAATAAAGATACGTGAACCCGCTTGAACCTCGATAATCGGAGCGATTTTTACTTGCTCGTCAATGATGTTTTTCATGATGTAGCCGAGGTCTTGACGGCTATTATCGAGGATGATTTGGGTGTTGGTGTTGTTCTCGTTTTGCGATTGAGAAATGAGCAGTAACACGCTATTGGTAAGGGTAGAGAGGGCTAGAGGCATTCCGTATCTGTCCCAGTAGCGATTATCGACGATGCCCACGATGCCGCTATTGCCTAAAATGTCCGCACTTTGGGCATTGGTGAGCATAATGTTTCTGCCGTGTGGCGTGATGATACGCTGCCACGTGAGACGCAAACGGTTTTCTCCAATGCGGTTGTTGTTGGTGTAAAAACCAATGGCGCGAGACCCTTTTGGTATTAAAAGGGTTTTGCCCAGGGACGAGTAAATATCATCCTCAATCTGTGCCGTAACTTTGCCCTCAAGGGTAGAGTAGATGGCGTTGATAAGCACTGCGGGTATCATGCGATCTGCGGTGATAGCGCGGTAAAGCTTGGTTTCACTTGATGCTTTGTCTTGTTTTTTAAGATTGTCAAACTGGCTATCGCCAAAGTCTGTTTTTGGCTCAGGCTTTTTTTGCCATGTGTTCTTTGGAGTTTCGCCGCTGATCGGAGCAAGGCGCATGGCCAAGAGGCGGTTGCGTTCACGCTCACGCTCTTTGGCCAACTCATCTTCTTTGTTTGGAAAAATATCAGGCGTGTATCTTTCTGTTTGGATTGCTTCACGCAACCGAGCCAATGTGTCCTCTGTCTCTTCTTTTGGTTTTTCCTCCTCTTTGGCAAACAAATTTTCTTCGCTCACTTGTGCTTTTTTGCTTTGAAACACATACGCCTCGATAGGAAACTTTGTCCCATCAGTCAAAACCATTTCATTGTTGATGGGTGCGCCCTCATCCTCAAACGCACCCGAAAAATACAAAAGTACCACAAGCACAAGGATGATAACACCCATCACGATGGCAAATATCCGCAAGTTCTCTTTCATCTGCCACCCCCAAGGATACCCCGTCCATAATCTCCAATTTGGGCGGGGAGGAATAGGGGAGCCATCTCAAGCGCTAATTGTTTTGTGTTCGTAGCCATAACCGTCTCCTTTTTGTATAATTTTGCAATGCCTGTGGCTGATGCCCTGAACAGTGCTATCTTTGGTTGTGATGTTAAAATAGCCGTTCTCACGTATCGCCACTCTTCCAAGGTGTTTCCCTTTTTTTAAACCACTAGGGACTACTGCTTTAACAATATCCCCCGTCTGGAAACCTTTAACTGTTTTACTTTCTTTAGCTTTTGTTCTTGGAAAGCCAAATCTATCCATACGACACATTTGGCGTGAACCTCTTCCTTGCGCCTTAACCTCCAACACTTCGCTTGTTGCAATCGCATAATCGCTTTTGCTTCCAACACATAGGGCATCATAGTAATGCTCTTTGGGTAGCGCTCTTTGATTTCTATTGAAAGAGGTTTCCCATCCTTCCCCTGTTTCAACCTTCATGAGTTCTGCAATAGATTCAATCGTGTAATTTCTTGCACTTTGAACAATAGCTGCGTGTTTAGGTGTTGCTTTGGGCTCAAGATGAGAATAGTCTTTCTGCATCACCCGTCCAAACGCCTTGAGCGATAACGTTCCTTTTTTAACATTACATGTTCTACAAGAGAGTGCAAGGTTGTGTGTGGAGTTAGTGCCGCCTTTGGATTTGGAAATAATGTGTTCTACCTCCACCTTTTTATCCCCAGATGCTCCATTGCAATAGACACAGGTGTTGCCATGTTTAGCAAAGATGAAGTCTCTAAGTTTGCTTTGATACAAGGCTCCTTGTTGATACTCCACGCCATAAAGTGTTTGGCCCTGTGCCATTGAGCTATTGTCAAACGATACACGTTCAATCGTGGCCTTAGACAAGGGGATAAAGTGCTGATACTTTTTAACAAAGTTGATCACATTATCCGCCCTTGATTTTACACTAGGGGCTAACCACCCTTGTGGTCTTGTCCTGTTTAAGAATCTAGGGGCTCTGTACCTTGTGTTGCGCTGACGACGTGCGCGTCTAATGCCTCTTCGTTTATCAAGAGAGCGCTTAATGCTCGCCCCTCTATGAATCAATTCAAAGAAAAAGAGTGCTTTTTCTTGATTTACAATAGCAACGCCTGTGGTGGTTGCACCTGGGTCTAGTTTGATTTCAAAGCATTGAGTTGCCTCTTTGTATTCCTTGAGTCTAATGACAAAAGGATACAAGGAGTGAACCACGGCCTTACCTTTTTTTAGCAATACTCTAGCATTGGCATTAGATGTCGGAGCTAGAGGTTTTTTATTCTTGGATAGTACAAATACCATCTAATGTCCTTTCGGTAATCTCGCATTTCTGCGGTAACGTGCATTTTTGCATCTCTCCTCGACAATGATAGGTACGCTTTTCGGTTAAACCGACTTTCGTTCAGGTTGACAGGGCTTTAACCCAACTTACAGAGCCTGCACAGAGCTTAAGACTGGAGAAGCATCTTAAGGTGTGATAACGTATCTATCGTAGTTGAATCTAACTTTAGGAGCTAGATAAACTGAGTCTGGACAACCAAGCCCCATCTATAACCTGTTAGGGTTTAGGTGGGGTAGCTGACTGTTTTGCCCTCACGCAAGCGTAGAGTTCACCAATGCGTAAGGTAAACTTATCGGCCACGGTTTCGGCAATGATGTAGTCTCCCACAACACGAGAGTTTACGGGATTGTCGTACCCGTCCACCACGCGGTAAATCACGGGAAACTTCCGCTTGGCATCTTTTGCATCGTATTTGAAGTACGTAAACTTGTTATCGCGAAAAATATCATCGGCCAAGAGGCTCTTTTCGCCCTTTTGTTCAAAGACTCTTTGGATTTCGCGGCGGTCAATTTTGAGTGCATTAATGCCCTCGCCGATAGTAAGATAACGGGCCTCATCTTCCAAAGCTTGCGCTTGCGCTGCTTTGGCTTTGCGCTCCTCTTCCGCTGCTTTTTCAAAGGCTTCTTTTTCAAGGTTGCGAACACGCAACCGTTCAAGGCGTTCGCTCTCTTCGCTCACAAAAACCACAAGATTTGGGTTTTGTGCATTGGTGTGGTCGGTGGAAAAAAGATAAAAAGAGTAGATATTGCCACTCTCACCGATGATGGTCAAAGAGGTGTCAATGCCTATCTGCATGGGCTTGACTAAGACCATGTTAGATAGATCATATTTGTTGACACCAAGAGACTTGATGTCAAAGCCTGTTTCATCTCCAAGCGCATAGTGGGCGATGGTGTCATTGTGTAAAACAATCAACGTAGTCATGGCGTACCGTGTACGCACACGGTAGGTATTGCCAATCTCAAACTTGATGTTTAGGATGTTGTTCTCGTTGCCGTTGCGCCCAACAAAGAAGCTTTTTTGCAAAGCGTTAAGGTCTATCATTTCTACAATGGGTGGGGTGATGTCGCCCTGGGGCGTTTGATTTGTAGGTTCATCTACAAACACACTAGAGTTGGCCAAGGCAAACCCGCAAAGCACCGCACTTAAGAGTAGTTTTCTCATTGCTCTTCTCCTCCCGCTGTCCATGCTTCGATTTTGGAAAGGCTGTAATTGGTGACTTGAAACCCGATAGGATTAGAGGTAATTTCATCAAACTTGATTTTGAGTTTGTCGGTGTACTGGAAGTACAAAACAGCCCTAAAGTTTGAAACGTCAAGAATACGGCCCTCGCGTTTAACGGTAGCCTGAAAGTCCACCTGTGCGATGTTGGTGCGAGGAATAAAAGAGACGTTGACGATACGCACCTCTCTTGTGTAGTCCTCTTTTTTTTGATAGATACCATCCTTTTGTTTGAAGATGGCCTCAAAATCTCGCCAAACAGTGGGTGCGCTTTGCGCGCGTACTGCCTCGTAACGGCGTTGGTCATCAATGTTATTTTTTGTTTCGCGCATATCTACATAGGAAGAAACAAGCCCAATACGCAACGCCTCTGCGTTGGTCATGTCTTTGTTTGCTTGTGTGATAGTCGCAAAGTTTTGTGCCGCGTTGGAAAACTGCACTAAAAAAGGCACTCTCTCTTTTAAAGGAAAAAGGGAGAAAATACCCACCACCAATACAACGATTACGGCAAACTGCACAATGTTGAGCCAAAAAAGCACGTTTATCATCTTCTTTTCAAGAAGATAGACACTTAGGTTCTCTCTTACATTTTCAAGCATGGCCCACTGCCTTTTCAACACACGCGCACGGTGAGCGTTTGAAGTCTTTGTATTGTTCGTTCTTGGCTGCACAACCGCTAAAAAGTGCAACAACTATTAATGTAAGTACCCATTTCATGCAAAACTCCTTTAATGAGGTGAAACAGTAACGCGAGGACGCGGCTCAATAGCTGCGCCACCACTAAGTTTTTTGACTATTCCGTCCATTCCCTTTTCAACACCCTTACCCGCTAGGTTTACACCTGAGAGTTTGGATGCACCCATGAGCATAGTCACTCCCGCGCTTGCAGTGCCGACGCTTCCGCTAAGACTGCTTCCTTCGTTGGAGCTTCCAATGATTTGGTTGATGATGTTGGGTATGCGATAGATACCAAGGATAACGATGAGCTGAACAACGATAACGACTAGAATAAACTCGGTGTTCTCTGCAAAGCCCTCTTTCCTTAACGCCACAACGCCCTGTTGAATAAGCTTGTTGACTTGGATTAAAACAACACCAAACAACAACGTGAACGGGGCATAAAGGGAGAGGGAAATATAGAGGCGCATCCATTGAAAAAACACCCCTTGGGTTTTTGAAAAAACAAGTGCGGGAAGAATAAGGGGAGCAAGGCTTAAAACCAGTTCGGCCAAAAAAGCAGAAACAAGCAACATCATGATTATTGTCACCATCAAGAACGTTCCCACTAGCCAAATTACTGTTGATATAAAAAAAGGAAACCAGTTCCTAATGCCTCCCTCTGCTCTGACCATTTCCAAGAGATTAACATTTGATGTTTGTATGGAATCAAGAATTTCTTTCATGGTTTTTTGCACGCCAGCTGCTTGCCACACTTGACTTACAGCTTCGGTGAACACTTTGGACGGTATTCTTAAAATCTCTACAAAAAAGTCATAGGAATTTGTACTTAGCAACATGGTTTTTACAAAAGAAAAAACCAACAATGTCCACACCACTTGATAGACTGCTTCTTCGCTTTGAAACTTACGAAAGGAAAACATCACACCAAAAATGATGATACTCAAAGTAAGCGCACTGGTAAAAAAAGCGTTGTCATAAATCAACTGCGCCCCTCTGTACATTCCCTCTTGTACGTATGTTGTGGTTGTTTCAAGTATTGCGTTTGCTCCACTAAATAAACTAATCATCCCAAAAACTCCTTTCTCCACGTTTGTGGATTTTCCTCAATAAGGTGCTGCATTCGCTGCACTGATTGGATGGATGAGTCAAATACTCCCAAGTGCTCACCTAGTCGTTTCAAGGAAATATCCAACACAATGCTCTCTTGGCTCTTTCGGTTCTTAAAAAGCACATGGTGTTTTTTGGGGTCGGTTGAGCGTAAAAACTCTAGCTCTGCCTCATTGAGGGCCAACTGCTCTTTGAGCTTTTTAAGAGACTCTTGGGATTTGGTAGGAAAGATAATGTAGTGAGCAAAGCCATCAAGAAAGCTATCGCGGTTTTCAAGATTGACAAAAAAGTCAATGTTTTGCACAGCAACCGTCATGACACCGTTTGATTTTCGTGCTTCTAAAATCCGCTCAAGAATGAGTTTGCTCATTTCTTGATTGTTGATGTAGTCTTTGAGTTCATCGATGAACACAAAGAACCCTTTTTGCTTTTCTTCGGCTATGCGCTTGAGCTTGTGGAATACATAAAATGCCGTAAGCCCTGAAAGCTTTTGGTCTTTGAGAATGGTATCCATACCCAAGACGTTCATGGTGTTTTGAAAATCAAGGAGGCATTGTTCGTTGTCGAAAATGCTGTCTTGGTATCGTAGGTATCTTTGAGCCAGTCCCTCAAGCTTTGGCAAGGACTCAATAAAGTCGGTCAATGTGGCCGTGGCATTCATGCCGTAAAGCTGCTCTAGGGTGTCACGCACTGCTTGAATTTCTGCGTGGTCGGTGTCTTTGATTTCTCCCATACGAAAAAGGAAGTTTTCTAAAAACGCCATGTTCTCCGCATCAGGTTTGAGAGAGAACGGGTTGAGCTGCATGGTATCCATGTCGCCATATTTGCCATCAAGATAATTGCACATGCAGTACATGCCTTTGAGCTTATCAAGGCCCAAACGTAAAATGCCGTACTTTTCCATACATGCCATCAAGAAAGAAACAAAAGTGGTTTTTCCGCTTCCCGCTTCGGCAATGATAATGGTGTGGCCAAGGGCGTTTTGGCTTGGGCTATGGTGCAAGTTGAAAAAGTGCAGCGCGCCCGTTGGTGTTTGAAAAACACTTAAAGGCGCATGGCCCCAAGAGTTTTTTTCAAAGCCGACTACATCCTTTTCAAAGAAGTTCAACGTCGAAACGTTCATGGAAGTGATGATGCGCTTGCGTGAATTGAGACGGTCTTTTGCGGGAAAAAAAGAAAAATACAAGGGTTTGAGGTTGATGTTTTCAATCACTGCCACAATCCCGTATCGTCCAAAAAGCTGTTTGATGTCAATGCAAAGTTGCTCAAGCTCTCCTAGGCTTGAAGCATTCACCATGACGGAGAGAGAGTAGTACACCATTGTCTCCCTGTCGCTCTCGACAAGTTGATACAAGGCTGAAAGCTCACCTTGCACGATGTCGTTGGATAAGCGTATTTTGTCTTTGATTTTAGAGAGTGCTTTATCCTTAGAAATGTTTTGTAGCTGTTCGCATACCATCAACGATTTGCGAATAGACAAGAGGTTTTTGGTCAAGTCTGAATTGATTTGCTCGGTATCATATGCTTTGACGGAGAGAAACCGCGTGTAGGTTTCTTTTGCTCCCTCGTGCTTGATGTAGTCTTTTTTAAACGAGACGTTGGCACTTATGTAGTGGTCTTGCAATAAGCCACTTTTTAAGCCCACCGTCGTCTCTTCCATGTTGGCATATGAAGCAAAAAAAGAGAGTGCTTCATCCGCTTTGAGTTGATATACTCCATACTCTTTGAGATTGGATTTAATCTCTTTAACCACCTCTTCGGTTTGGTTTTTGAGGTAGTCAAAATTTGAAACGACTTGTTTTGAACTGGTAAGGCTCGCACGTTTCTTTTCTAACTTGGTCGCCAAAGAGTTGGCTTTGGTTGTCAAACACACATAGTATTTTGTTTCAAACACTTCACGGTCTGCTTCCCACTTTTCCATAATCTCTTTGGCGTACAGGTTGGTAAGGTCTGTGCTACTTGAGAAAGAAATAGGTTGACGTTTTTGAAAAACGCTAATGGAAAAAGTCGGTGGAATGGATTTGAAAAAAGTATTGCGCGTGTTTAAAAATCTCTCTTGTTCGTCTAGGGAATAGGACGAGTAAGAGACACCTTGAAGCTGTAGGAGAGTTGAGAGGTTTCCATCTTTGGTGAGGATAATATGCTCGTCAAACTTTCCAATGATGTTGGTCTCTTCGGACATGTTGTGAAGAATGCCGCGAGAACTTTCAAGCAGCCTATGCCACAAATTCATTGGGACTTCTTTGCTTGTACCGCGCCGCCAATATATCCAAAATATCGTCATCAAAAAATTCTAAAATGAAGAAAAAGATGATAAGTCCAACCGCTACGAAGATAGACTTAAAAACGATGTAAGGATACACTGCTCCGCTAATAATTAAAGAAAAGACCCACGCAGTGCGGGTGAGTCCTTTAATTTTTTCCTTTTTGGAAAGCTCTCGAATATTTGCTGTTTTCATCTTAGCTAGTTCCAAATAAAATTTGCAATACTGACACTTCCGTACACAAGGGATATTCCAAAAACGATACCCCAACCCCACTTCTTCCCTTTTTCACTGTCTCCAAACGCAATTACAAAACCGCAAGCTGCAATGAGCAGTCCCGCGATTCCGGCAATAATTACGTCAGTCAGCAAAGCATGAATATTTGAAATAGCTCTTGTGAAAGCTTCCACGATAACTCCTTTTGTTTATGTTAAATTCTTACCTTTAACTTATACAAAAAAAAAAAAAAACATTGTCAAGGGTTTTTAAGTTTTACGTGCGAGTTTTTTAAAATCTGTGAATAAACGTAACAGAAAATACAAAAGAAAATTATGTTACTTATGGAAACTTTAAGTTTTAGAAGATTTTGGCGTAAAAAAATAGCTCTCAAATACCATCATTTAGCGGTTTACTTCACTATTTACTACGGTAAATAGAGTTATCCTGCCTTGTAAAGCGAATTTCTGTTTTACTATGATGTTGAAATGACAGCCATAGAAAAACTTGAAAAAGAATTTGAACTCCTTAACTCTAGGACTCCCAAACCCAAAAACTATTTCCCAAAAAAGGGAGGGGGTGGATTGGCAAAGTATTCCACGAGTCCGCGAAAAATTTTTAAGCAAGTCGTGATAAAAACCATTGGTCAAGGTCTTAACAATATTGGCACAAAAAAAGTTTTGGAATACGTGGCGCGCGGTGCTGATACGCTCGAACTTGAAGATGAAAAGGGAGAAAAGAAAACCATTGACGAGATTTACAAAGACTGGAAACAAAACTTTTCAGTTGCCAAAAATCCTGAGACTGGTCGTGTTCCAAAAGAAGCATTGCATTTGGTTTTTTCCATAGACGAGGAAGTCAATCAGAAAAATCTTGAAGCATTAGAGCAAAGCGTACGCGATGTTTTAAAAATAAATTTGTACGAGTACCGCTACGCGATGGTTGTACACACTCACCAAAACAGGCCACACGTGCATGTAATTTTAAATAAGCGCAGCACTATCACAGGTAAAAAACTTACATTCAAATCTCGTAAAGAATGCAAGGATTTTTTTACACAGCTTCGGGAAGATTTTAAAGAAAATTTGAACTACTACAATAAAGAGTTTTCCTACGAAAACCGCTTTAAAGTTGATAGGAATTTGGAACTTGCTTTGCTCGCGGAGTATTTTCAAAAGGTCAATAAAGAGAATTATTTGTTTAAAGAATTTGTGCGCGAATCTCAAAGAAGTGTTGCACGACTAGGCCAAAAACAAAACGAGGTTGGCACAAAGATAGTACAAACTCTCCAAGAGATAAAAAGCTCTGCTGCTCTTTCTTTCTCCCTTTTAAAAGGCTCCGACCAATACAGTATACAAAAAGCAGCAACCACGCTAAACACACTCAAACGCAAACAAGAATTTTTTGCAAAAAGGGAGGAAGAACAAAGCTTGCTCCTAAAAATTTCCAAAGAAGCAGTTGAAAAAATCAAGCCCAGTGAGCTTGCCCAAAAAATAAAAATGCTTGAGTACCTTGAAATGCCACAACAAAAAAAACTTCTTACGCGCAAACAACGTCAAGCCCTCGCTTCGCTTCATCGCTCTCTTGATTTTACCAAGCTGAACTATACGCGCCAGTTGGATGAAACACTCAACAAAGAAGAAAGCGATTTGGAAAAAATGGTTAAAAAAACTAACGCCTTTGCTCTCATGAAACATTTGCGCCAGTTGGATGAACGCATGGCCATGACCGAAATTTTACAAGACGAAACCCACATGGAACGTCTTGTAAAAAATCATGATTTTGTGTTGAGTGCAATGGAAAAACGCTATCTCCGAAACAAGAACACCATCGCCTTTTTAAAAGACAAATTGCAGACTGAAACCAAACAAACCGAAAGGGAGGAAATTAAAAAAGCTTTAGCCTTTTTGCAAAGCGAAGCCAAAATTATGCACGAGCGTTTCAATCCACAGGTCAAACATTCTTTGGAACTTGAAAAAGAGATTGAGGCTCAAAAGATTTCCAAAAAATTAGACATCGAATTTGACAATAGCCAAAGCATTGATGCGTTCTTGCTAGAGCACCGACCCGCCTATATTGCCAAGCGGCAAGAAGAGCTTGAAAAATATGCTGCGCGTATGGCCAAAGAACTCAAGCTTGAGGGATGGCTTGAGCTAATGTCTGTAAAAGAATTTGTGGACAAATATAATCCAAGATATAAATATCACCAAAATTTAATTAGAGCGCAAAAAATTGTAAAACGGCTCAAGCTCGAGGATAAGCCTGAACTCATGAGCACAGACGGTTTAGGCGAATTTTTGAAAAAATACAAAGAAGAATACGACAAAATAGTAAGAGAGGGAATTGAAAAATTTGTACAAAAAATTGCAGATGAGCACGGCATGGAAAAACCAAGCGATATGGAAAAACGCTCAAATCAAGAACTTTTTGAATGGATTGAAGTAAATAATGTGTGTTCTCCAAGTCGACAACTTTTGGGAAAATATGCTGAAAAACAACTTGAAGAACTTATACCTAAATTTGAAATACAAAGAGAAAAGTGGGAAAACATAGCTAAAGAAAATGAACCGATGCCAAAAGAACTGGAAAGAAAAAAATTAAGAATTGATAATTTGGAAAATATTTTAAAAAAGACAGAATCTATTACCCCAATATTTGAAAATGATATAAAATTTCTTGATGAACATCTTGTTAAGATTCTAGCTCCAAAGGAAAAAACAATCAAAAAAATTCCCATAACGATAGAGGGCACACCATATACCCATGAGCTTGTCAATTTAATGAAGGAAACCATACCAAAACTTGAAATTTCGGGAATACAAGCAAAAAAAATTGAAGCCTATTTGCACTTTTTATCTTTATCGGAGGAAAAAGAACCAATTTCAAAAAGCTATTTGAAAAAACATGGTTTTTTGAATCAAAAAGGCTTTGAAAAAATAGAGTTTGAACCTTTTGAAAAAATGGCTCCATCTGTAAAAATGCCTGCCATCGAGGAGGCGTTGACCAAAGAAATGCGTGCTAAAAATATCGTTTTAGAAAGAGCAATCAAAAGGGAGGAAAGGGCTCAGGGAATTTCACGGTAACTATTTTGTATTTTCTCCCTTTTTTCAAGGGTTTTTACATGTATTTCCTTGTTTTTTTCAAAAGAAAAAGGTACAATAATGACCATACCAGTTTGAAAATTAAAAAGCCCGTCTCTGACCCGTTAGTTTGTGCCCAGGTCAGGGAGCGGGCTTTTTTTTTGCTTAAAAATTTGCTACAATTCCCCAAGATAGTTTTTGGATACTAAAAATTTCAAACTGGTAATTTGCATTTTTGGTATTCAGATTTGGTAGAAAGACTATCAAATTTTACTGAGGCACAAACGAATGAGAACAGTAATTTACGAGGATACCCCTCTTCCTCCCTTTCATTGGTTTCGAGTAGAAAGGCACCACTGATGTGTGACTAACCTCGAAACGGCACTTATCCACAATGCCCCAATTTTTATACGCGCTGCACAACGCAAGGCCGTAACCTCCAAGCCTATTCGCACCAAAATTGCGTTGAGCCGTTACAGTTTTATCGAGTTCAATTCCCCTGAGCGTATTTCGTGGCTCGTGTACGACATCGACATTCCCCCTAATGGCATCCGTGAGCTTGAGCAATACGCGGGATACATCGAACATTACCTTTTGCTCCCCAAACCAACCTACATTTGCAAAACCACAAAAGGTTTCCACGTTGCTTACGCGCTCTCTTACGGAGTGCTTGCAGAACAAACAAGCGCAAACCAACGTCTTGCGTATGTACACGCTGCGCTCTCCAAACTTCTTGGCTCCGACCCCAACGCTGCGCGTATGCGCGGCATTTGGCGAAACCCCTTAAAGCACGAACATATCTACAATCCAAACAGCTACACCCTAGACGAACTGGTGGCAGAGCATGGCGAACTGGTCAATCCAAAATCCTCAAAAAACGTCCTAGACCGCATTCGCACTTTCGCCCAGGGCGCAACGGCCACCACTGCAAAATCGTTGGCCGAAGAGAACACGGGAAAAATCAAATTTTACCTTGTCCGACTCTTGCGTGCTCTCGCGCAAGAGTCTGGCCCAGTTGTCCCAAATGGCTTTCGCAAGTCGGTACTTTTTCAAGCAGCCATGCTTTTTGCAAAAAAACATGGCGTGAGCTATGGCCAACTCGAGGAATATTTGGACACCCTAAACAAATACACCCAAGACCCTCTTCCTCCTAGCGAAATAGACAACATCGCAAAGAGCGTGTGGAAATACAAACAAGCCAATTCTATTTTTGTCAAAAATCCCCTCAAGGACGAGACCCAAAGGCGCATGAACCTCAAGGAGAGTTTGCCTTTACATGTAAAGCAGCGCAAAGGCGCTGGCTATACAAACAAAGTGCGCATGGAAAAAACAAAAACAAGGCTCGAAATAGCCCTTAAAACCCTCCAAGCCAAAAAAATGACCATTTCCCTTTCCTCCCTTTCCAAAGAGGCTAATTTGAGCCGCCAGACGGTTGCAAAGTACAAAGATGTAATGGAACGTACATTGCTTTGCACATCAAAGCAACACCTAAGAGAATTTTTCCTCTCTCTTCGCTTTTTCAAACCTGTTAATTACGGTCTTATATGTTTTACATTGGCACAGAACCTTGGCGGTAGCCAGTTTCCTTTTGGGTCGCTTCCCATGTGGAAGCGTGAGGAAAAGGAAACCCAAAAGCTCAACACCAGTTAGCTTGCTCATGGGAAGCGAGTGGGGCAAGAAAAAGCCCGTAAGGGCGTTTCCTAGTCTGGCCGCCGCTAGGCGGCTCTCTTGGCCCTCTAAAAGAGAAAAGAGAGGTAAATATTTGAAAGATAGTCTTTAGGTATTGAAAAAATATTGAAAAGATATTATAATGTCAAGAAAGCTAAAAAGGGAGGGAAAGGATGGTAATTGTGCTCGCCCACGATAAAGGAGGCACTGGCAAGACTACTACTGCAACCAATTTGGCGGTAGAACTCTTGAAAGAGTCAAAACCTTTGAAGATACTTGACATTGACCCAAAACAAATGACGAGGCTGTTTTTTGAAATACGCTTTGAGAAAATGTCAAAGAAAGCACGTCCTGAAATTCTTTCTTTGTCCCAGGGCAAAGAAGAGAAAGAATTAATAGATCTAATCAACAACCTTGACGACAACGAAAATCTTTTGATTGATACGGGTGGGTTTGATAAAGATCTAAATCGTATTGCTATGACGGGAGCCGATTTTCTCATTGTTCCGCTTAAAGACAATGAGATTGAAATTCATGGTTTTTCCAGTTTTTTACCCGTGCTTGAGCGGATACAAAAAGAGTACCAAGAGAGTTTTAAAGTGCATATTCTTTTGAACCGCATTCATGAGAGCCGAAAGAACGATATAGGAAAACCCATCTTGGACTACATTCAAGAAAGCGGCCAAGGGTTTTTACATGTAATGCAAACAGTGCTGCGCTCACGTTCTGCTTACGAGGTTGCATACGGCCAAGGCATGTCCGTGGTAGAATTTGAAGCGCAAATCAACAAAAACCGCAAAAAGAAAGACAAGTCCGCGCTTAATGCGGCTAAAGAAATTAAACAACTTGTAAAGGAAATTCATGGCAAAAATTAAAGATTCGCGTGAAGCGATGGAGGCAATCAAAGAGGGTGCTGCGCTCAAGGGTGCAACTGGGAAAAAAGAACGAGGCATATTAATAAACCGCATGGTTTACAAAATCCCGCCTGAAATCGTCAATGCTCTTGATGAGCATGGCTTAAAATTTTCAAGTTTTGCGGTAATGGCGGTGCGCGAAAAGCTTTTGCGCGATGGCTATATGAGTCAAAGTTCTTAAAAGGAGTAAGGTTTGAAGAAAATTGTTTTTAGTTTGTGTTTGGCTGCGGGGTTGGCGTTTGGTAATTCTTTTTTTATTGAAAATGACATAGCAGTAATGGAAATATCGCATGGCTCAAAATTGCAAAATGGCTCTGTGACTCGTATAGCATTTGATGTGGATGATATTGTACAGGTGCGCCAAGTGCGAAAAGATAGCTCAAATACTTTTGAACTTATTTTAAAAGTTGGTGATGGAGTTGAGTCGTATGTTTTCTATGACGATAATCTTTTTACTAGGCTTGTACTTGCATGGAGAAAAAAATAAGGTTAGGGAAAATCCCTAACCTGTATGTCAACTTTTTTGCGTATAATACGCTTTGACAAAATGCAAAAACTCTTTTATTGTCACTGCGCCTGAGTTGGCCGCTAAACTGCTCAGGTGCTTCCACATTTCTTTCTTACATGTAAAGCTCATTTTTTATCACCTCCTTCCTAAAAGTGGTTTTTTAAAAACTCTTTGTTTTGTTCTTTAAAGAGTTTAATAAGTGCTTTGTAGGTCGCTTCTGCTTCGGGAATAATAATATCTTTATAGGCAATAGGCGTTTCTAGTTGCACATTCAAAGAAAATGAAAAACAATTACAAAAGCCATACTCCATGTTTCGAGGTATAAGTTCTAATGAGAGAATGTTTATCTCTTTCAATGCTATCTCTCTCATGTCTTTTTTTTCATAATTTAGGTAGCCCAAAGACCGATAAGCTTCCAAGGCATCCTTTTTCGTTTTGGCCACGATGATATAATCT
>NZ_JAFHKK010000030.1 GCF_016937535.1 Sulfurospirillum tamanense
CACAGACAAGGAGTATTTGCTTAAAGCAGTTGATTTGCATCTTGAGCACTACATCGTAAAACCTATAAATCTCACCACTTTAACTGATGCGCTTTTACGGTGCGCCAAACGCATCTCAAAGCATCAGAGTTTGCATATTAAATTACCTAAAGATTACACATACGATGCTGATCACAAAGAGCTTAGGTATTACAATAAGCTTATAAAACTTACCAAAAAAGAGGTTGGATTTTTAGAATTACTCCTAGCAAATACCCACCGAGTTGTCACCTATCAAGAGCTCCAAGACAATGTATGGCAAGATGACGTGATGACAGATAGTGCTCTGCGCTCACTTGTGCGAAATCTACGCAAAAAACTACCCTCAGATTTCATTACTAACCTCTCAGGTGTTGGATATAAAATTGCGCTTCATTAGTATATTTTGGCTCTTTTTGGGGCTGCTCTTTGCTGAACCACATTTTGTAGATAAGCCACTAGAATATATCCAAAAAAGCAGCTGTGGCGAGCCTTTACATGTAAAGCATCCAAAATCCCATATTAAAATCTATCTCCCCTCTATTCCCTACACATACGTATCGCGCCTCATAAACGGCTCTTTACTTAGAGTGAGCGACAATGAAAACGGGTGGGAATACATGATGGCTACTGAAATTTCACAAATCGACGCGTTCACCCATGATGTAACCTTGCGTCAAAATGTAAAATTCCAAGATGGTTCGTCATTTGATGCCAAAAACGTTGTAAGGAATTTTGAACAATTCATCGCTCATCCTTTCACCTACACCGATATCCACAATAGATTAAAAAGCATTGAATATATTGATCAATACAAAGTCCGTTTTCATCTTTTAAAACCCTATGGAATGTTTTTGCATGATTTGGCAAGCATTAATCTCTACAGCAATGCATATTTAGATAAATTTGGCTGGAGGGGAGACGCTACGGGTGATAGCATGGTTGAACCTGGAGTTTACGGATTGGGGCCTTATATCTTACACCAAGGTTACGCAACTGGCAGAAAACAGACAAAAGAAGTCGTCCTAAAGGCAAATCCGCACTATTATGAAGCCAATAAACCCTACATTCAAACTATCACTATTTTTACTGAGTTAAACTTTGACAGTGCAGTAGATTGGGCGCTCAATAAAGAGGGCATTTTAGACATAGCTCCTTTGCCATTCAATAAAAAGGCTGAAGCGGTTCTATCGCCCTATTCAAAACTCTTTACAAGCCCCTCCTTGCATAACTACACAATCTATTTTAATATGCTAAAACCTAATGGTGTCTTTAAAGACAAATCGATTCGTCAAGCCCTTAATCGTGCAATTAACCATGCGAATTTACTCAACTTTGTATATAAGAAAGAAGGGGAAATCTCACCTTCGGCCGCATCAATAAATTTTGTAGCCATAAAAAAGAGTGCAAAACTCCTAAGACCAGAATCAGCATTAGAACAAAAGGAAAAAAAAGAGCTTCGTTCCATACTTAATGGACTCACGCTAAATGTCTTAACCCAAGATAGGTTTATGTTTTTATGGCGGGGAATTGAGTATCAACTCCTGCCATATGGGGTGAAGCTTAATTTCACCGTCACTCAAAGCGAAAAAAATATTTATGAAAATTTACTCACAAACCGTGACAAGCCAAAGGATTGGGATATTCTCACATGGGGAAATGATGATTGGTATGGTAATCATCCTTGGACGGTATTTTTCGCGTATCGCCCAGGAAGCGAATGGTCAATGATTCAAGAGGATAAAAAAATGTCATCCCTTTTGGAAAATCTTTTTATGACCTCACTAGAAAATTTAGCATATGATAACACCATTGCCTCCATCATCTCTCATGCTCAAAATGAAGCTTATTTATTAAAAGTTCCCTCTCCGCACTTGGTGCTAGCACTGAACAAAGAGCTTCTTTATACCCCTTCAAAATCTGCCATCATGCCCCTTTGGGAAGCAAAAATTAGTAATTTGCATTGGTCGGTTAGAGAGGGCGAATATCCCAAAGCTTGCCAAGAACCATTCATGCCAAAAAGGCTTTTGCAATGAACCGTTTAGGGATTCGATTTAAACTATTCATCTTGGGTTTTTTGGGTGCTTTTATGCTCATGGGCCTAGCTTCGTTGGCTCTTTATATAAATAAAGAAGGGATTAAAAACTTAAACGATGTATTTGATGATACAAAACAAGTCCATACCCTCCAAAGCCGCTATATCGCGCCACTTTTTCGCTTAAGGGAACTTAGTCTTACCCTTGTTATGGCTCCAAATGAAAACTTCAGAAGCCATATTCAAACCTCAATTTCACCATTAATTAGCCATCTTGATAATGCCTTTTCTCAAGCCCCAAATGAGTTAAATGGATTATGGTTGGGCTATAAAAGCCTCCTTGAAACCACAAGAAGCCACATTGGACAAGGGTTTGAAGAAGGGGCATTTATCAACGCAAACACGGCTGAGAGGAAGCAATTTTTTGCCCTTATTGACACGCTCGAACAAAACCAAAATAGACAATTAGAAAAATCTTCTACAACATTTTCAAAAGCCCAGTCTTTGGCGCAAAATAGCAAAAACTTGCTCTATATTGGGGTGATTGTGCTTTTGTTGGTGAGTATTTTTGTAGCCTCATTTATCGCTAGTAATATAATAAATTCTATCGAAATCGTTCAAAAAGGTTTAAAGGATTTTTTCAATTTTCTAAGTCACAAAAGCGATGAACTTCAAAACGAAGGTATTGCCCTTGAGAGTAAAGACGAATTAGGCGCAATGGTAAAGGCAATTAATGCCCAAATTTATCAAATAAAAGCGGATTTATTGCAAGACAGAAAGCTTATCGAAGAAGCTACACAAATAGTTAGTTCTTTAAAAAAAGGCGAAAGAGATTCAAGATTAATTGAACACTCAAACTCAAAAGAGCTTAACACCCTAAAGCTTGTTATGAATGAAATGATGGATGATTTAGAACAAAAAATTCTAAACGAAATTAACCAAAGAACCGACCAAGAAAAACTCCTCATCCAACAATCCAAACTAGCAGGAATGGGCAATATGATAGGCAATATTGCTCACCAATGGAGACAGCCTCTAGCTGAAATCAATGCTATTTTAATCTCTTTGCAAGTGCGTCACATGTATGAGGATTTGGATGGAGAATTTCTAAATAGCCAAATCGAAAAATGCAATAAAATCACCGAATTTATGTCAAACACCATTAGTGATTTTCAAAACTTTTTTAAACCCTCCAAGGAAAAAGAGGAGTTTTGTGTATATGAGGCTTGCCATAAAGCAGCCATGATTTTGCACTCATCCCTAAAACATTATGCCATTGAATTTGAGTTTAATGCGGACAAAACTCAAACCATTCTAGGCTATCCAAACGAATTTTCCCAAGCATTTTTAAATATCCTCTCCAATGCAAAAGATGTTCTCGTTGAACGTCAAACCACAAATCCAAAAATCACAGTAACCATAAAAAGTGGTGAACAATACGTATTGGTCAAGGTTCAAGATAATGGCGGAGGAATTGCAACAGAGAATTTAGAACGAATTTTTGAGCCTTACTTTACAACCAAGCATGCAAAACAAGGTACAGGTATTGGTTTATACATGTGTAAAACTATTATCGAAGGAAATATGGATGGAGTAATACATGCTCAAAATATAGATGATGGAGCATGTATCACTATAAAACTCAAACTCCCCCAATAGTCATTTCTCCTCATAAATCACTCTTTTAAGTAGTCGCTCTTATGCTGTGGCGCAAACTGCTTCGTGCTCTTGATAGTAATTTTTTACCATCTCATAGGCGGTTTGAATTTTTTCAAATTTTTCGCGGTAATGGCGTTCGAGCTCTTTTGAACTATTTTGGTGGCGGTCAGGATGGTAAAGCTTTACAAGAGAAAGGTATTGTTGGCGCACTTTTGTAAAAGAGTCTTGCATGGTGCATCCAAGAGCGGAAAAGTACTCTTCCAGCAACCCTCCCAAAGAGTTAAAAAAGCGGCGCTTGCGGTCAAAGCGTACATGTAAATTTTGGGAAAATGCCGCATAAGCTTGCGCGTCATAAATAAAACTAATAAACCATGCCATGTGTTTTCGTTCATTCATGAGCTTTTCTAAACGCATGCATGTAGCATCATCATTAGGGAAAACAGTGAGCGTATGGGTGCGCATACGGTACTGTACTAAATGGTCTTTGAAATAATTTTTCAAATAGCTCACCAAAAGGCGATTGTTAGTACCAAGGTCAAAGACAATCGCTTGGCCATTATCAAACATCACTGGAATGCGCAGGTTGGGCAAAAGTTGATTTTTTTGCGCCAAAGAAAGCTTGATGACTTTTGTGCAATGGGCTTCTTGGAGGGTTTTTAGGGTGTTGGTACAAGGAAGAGGGTGGGTATTTTTGTACAGTTTGGCTACCAGTTTTAAGAAGTAGCGACGTTGGTGCAACTCTTCTTCTTTGGCAAAGATGATTACCTTGTCTTTGCGCCCTATGCGATGAGGGAAATGTTGGTCAATAATGTGCTGTAGGCGATAATAGACTTCACTCTCTTTGACGGTAATGGCGACCATTTCTGGCGTAAAGGACAGTTGCATAGGATAGCCTCCTTTGGTTGTGCCAAAGAAAGCAAAAAGAGTTCCATTCTTAACGCCAAAAGGGTTCTTGATTTAAAGAAGGCAGTCCTTGGAGGATTTGATAGGGCGTGTACTCACCTTTGTAGCGCAAGCTTTGGCACTCTTTGACGTAATAGCCCAAGTACACCCAACGTAAGTGGTGGCGTTGGCATAAAAGGATTTGCTGGTACAAAGAATAACGTCCTAAAGAGAGATGGGCAAAATCAGGGTCGTAGAAAAAATAGATAGAAGAGAGACCATCCTCTAGGATGTCTACCAAATCCACCCCAACAAGTTTCTGGTCTACAAAATAGAGAATTTCGTGCCCAAAAGTACCATGTCCTGCCACATAAAGCTCATAATAACTTTGGGCAGAGAGGTGGTAGTGCTTCCACCCGCGTTTTTCTTTCATGAGCGCATGGTAGCGGTTGTACAAATCAAGGTGTTGGGCCGTCACTGAGGGTGGACGAATGTAGATGCGCGTGGAGGCATTTTTGCGAAAGACGCGCTTTGCATTTTTGCTAAATTCAAACTTTTGGGCATCAATGCGCAAGCTCAAACACGCCTCGCACCCTGCGCATTGAGGTCTGGAGTAGTACTCGCCAAAGCGCCGCCAACCGCGCTGGGTAAGGGCGGAGGAGAGGGCAGCATTAGCCCCTTTGATGAACTTGTATTGCATCCTTGTGTTTTGATTTGGCAAGTAGGCACAGGTTGTCTCAAGGGTAGAAAAATCAACCGTACTTGTAAGGTTCACAAAAAACCCTAGCGTTTTTTGACGTCAGTGTTTTGCATGTACTCTAAAAACTCATCTTTTAAGCGTGTTTCACGCTCCTTTTTGTCTTCGACTTTTTTGAGGGCTTTTTCTTCTTGGGCGAGTTTTGTTTTTAATTCTTTGAGTTCATCAAGGAGTAGTGGTGGCATTGTTTTTCCTTACATGTAACGGTTTTTTAGGTGTGGGGCTTGAGTTCGCTGGCCACGTTGGCGGCTTCTTTGAGCCGTTCGTTGTCAAAATGGGTGTAAATGCGCGACGTGTTGAGGCTCGCGTGCCCAAGGGCTTCTTGCACCAAAACGATGTCTTTGCGTTTGCGGTAGAGCAGGGTGGCGAAGGTGTGGCGGAGCATGTGTGCCCCGTTTTTGGCCTTGCGGATGCCTGCTTGAAAGAGCACTTGTTCGACGATGCGACTGACGTACGCTTGCGTCATCATAGCACCTTTTCGATTACAAAAAAGTAAACCTTCTTTGCAGGGCGTGGACTTAATCACTTCGGCCAAATGGTGGCGAATGAGGTGCTGTTTGATCATCACCACGCGGTATTTGTTGCCTTTGCCACGGATGCGTAAGACGAAGCAATCGTGCTCTTGGGTAATCTCCCGCACCTTTACATGTAAGGCTTCTGAGACGCGGATGCCTGTGTAAGCGATGAGCTTTAAAATGAGGCGGTTGCGTTCACCGTTGGTCTTAAACGCGGCGGTGTCGATGGCGTTTAAAAAGCGTTCTACTTCCTCTTCATTCATAAACTCAGGCAGTTTTTCCCCGCGCGACCCGCTCACGCCTCTCCAGTTTTTGAGCCCAATATCAAAGACGTGCGAAGTGCCCTCATCCTCATTTTGGCGGTCAAGGTAGCCAAAAAAGCCTAGCATGGCGATGCGGTAATTTTTCTTAGTGGCATCACTCAAGCCTCCTGTGGCACTAGCCAAAAAGTCCGCGATGAGTTCTTCGTCGATTTGTTTGAGGGAGTAGAGGCGGTGGTAGCCCAAAAGCTCTACCATTTTCTTTAAAGGGTTGAAATAGGTGTTGATACCAGTGAGTCCTGCGTTGCGCGCTTTTTTGACCAACGTGTCCAGTTCGTCTAAGCTAGAAGCGCCTTTGGTGAGGGCAAAGGTAACCTGAGAGAGGGCCTTGGGGTCTTTGAGCTCTTTGTTAGAGAGGGAGTTGAGTTTGTATTTGACAAAACGGCTTAGCCAGAAGAGTAGGGATTTTTCAACGTTTTCTTCACAGTCGAGGGGAAACTTCATGGAACCTCCTGTTTTTACTTTTAAATACGCTTTTAGAGCAAAGCTCCAAAAGCTACGCTAACGCTAAGTTCTGCTCAGCGCAGGGCTCGCGCATCCTTGATGCTTAGAATTCTTTCAAAACGTATTTTGTAAAAAAAGAAGTATAGCATAGCTTTGAAAACTGGAAAATTAACTAAAAAGTGCAAAAGCCTAAGTTTAGGGGTTTGAAAAAGGTAAAATACGCATAATAATCGTATTTTGTATTGAAAACTGTAATTTTCAAACTATTTTTAATTCTCTCTTTTCTTCCCTTTCACAGTACCACGCCACTTGCGATGGGATGGCTTTTAGCGTACGTTTTACCTTTTGGAAAGTTGGAATTTATCCATACGATTTTGTGCATGCGGATGCAAAAGAAAATGTGTTAAAAACTTTGTATGAAGCTAAGGGAGAAAAAGCTTTACATGTAAGGCCCTGTTGGGCTAAAAAGCTTTACATGTAAAGAAAAAAGGAGGAATGTTATTTTGCGGTGTAAAAGGGGGAGTTGTTAGGTTTTTTTAGGGTAATCAAAGAAAAGCACATGGGCGCACCCCTCCCCTGCTTCGCTAAAAGTCTCGGGCTTAAATTCAAGTCCTACGATACCGCAGGTGGGGATGTTGCCAAAAATCGCATCGGCAAGAAGCTCGCAAGCTAGTGTGATCTCGGGATTATGTCCGATGATGGCCACATGTTTCACTTCTAGCGGGAGTGCTCGAATGAGTTCGAGATAGGTTTCAAAACTGCTTTCATAAAGTTTGGGTTCAAAAACAACGGTTTTTTCTTTGATGTCTAGTTCTTGCATGATGATTTGCGCTGTTTTTTTAGTGCGAAGGGCGGGTGAGCAAAGAATGAGGTCGGGTTTGACTTTGTGGTGTTTGAGGCGCTTTGCCATGACGGGTGCGTCGGTTTTGCCACGCTTATTGAGTGGTCTATCAAAATCGCTTAATAAAGGGTCTTTCCAGCTAGATTTTGCATGCCGAATGAAGTAAAGTGTTTTCATTTGGGTATGATACCACACCCTACCCTTATGTGTTGCTTTTGGCTCCAAATGTCGTTACAATTTTTATTCAAATACAAAGCGTGTTTTTTAAAGTATTGAATCTTTAAAGGGAGGGTGTCGCATGGACTTTTTACCCTGGAAAGAGAGTGTGGCGTACAACATTGGCGCGGAACTTGAAGTGCGATTGCACGAAGAGGGCGACATGCACCTCATAAGCGCCGCAACACTCGTGCTAGACGCCCTACCCTTGGACGTTTTGCCCTGTGTGCACCCTGAGTATTTGGCTTCACTGTTGGCGCTTAAGACGCCTTTGTGCGCTTCGGCGCTACATGTAAGGGAAGCTTTGGAGGATTTGGCCCAAAAAACGGTAAAATGCGCCGCATCTCTTGGGGCTGTCGTGGCCACCTCGGGCGTGCACGCCCTGCCCTGTGATGATACACGCCAAATAGGTGCTTTGCGCGATGATGCTTTGGCTTGCGAATATGGGATTTTGTTGCGTAAATTCACCATTTGTGGTTTGCATCTTCAGGTTTCTTTGCCCAGTTCTGATGACGCCCTTCGCGCGTACAATGTTGCCCTAGAGCACCTTCCTGTATTTATCGCCCTTGGGGCGAATTCTGCCTTTTTTGATGGAGAAGAAACGGGGCTTTTGGGGTATCGGAGCAAATTGTTTGAGCAGCTGCCCCTGGCAGGCATGCCCGATTATTTTGAAGAATACTATGAAATGGGCGAACTTTACCGCGCCCTTTTTGCTTCTCAGAGCATTGGGTGTTTAGAAGATGTCAAGTGGGAAGTACGCCTCAATCCTCTTCTTGGCGCCCTTGAAATGCGCGCGTGTGATGCGAGCAACGATTTTATGCGGATTGAGCTTTTGGGCGTCTTGTTTCAGGCATTGTGTGTGTATGCCCAGCATCAAGGCGCCCAGTGGTTTTTTCGGCAGATATTGGAACAAAACCGTTGGAATGCCATTCGGTACGGGCTAGAGGGGGCATTTCAGACAAAAAATGATGTCCAAACCTTGCGCGTTTACGCAAGAACATGGATTAAAGAGATGGAGCGGCTAGGGATTTTTGCCAAGCTTGGCACCCAAGCCTACGTGCCAAAGTTGCTGTTGCTACTAGAGCACCCTACGCCTGCCCATTTACAAAAAGAGTGCTTTGAAAAACACCGCTGTTTGAGTGAAGTGGAGCGGTTGGGATTATTTTAAGGAGTGATGGCTTTTAATGTGGAATGAATCAGTAAAACCTTATGTGTTTTTGGTGTTGTGTGTGTTGTTTTGGTCGGGAAATTTTATCTTGGGGCGGTTTATTCACGAGGACATAGAGCCTGTGCAGTTGGCCATGTACCGCTGGCTGGGGGTTCTCATCCTCCTCTTACCTTATCTAATGCGACAACGCAGGGCGGTTTGGGGAGCGCTCAAGGGGCATTTTTGGATGCTGTTGCTTTTGAGTTTTTTGGGGGTGACTTCCTTTAATACCGTGCTTTACGTGGGCCTTCAAGACACCACAGCGACCAATGCGCTACTCATCAATTCCGCGACGCCCATTACCATTGTCTTGCTCTCAGTTCTTATTTTGAAAAGCAAAGTACGGCCTCTTCAGGTGGCGGGCATTTTGTTTTCTATGGTGGGTGTGGTGCACTTGGCGTTGCATGGAGAGTGGGAGCGCCTTGCTACGCTCTCTTTTGGCAAAGGTGACATTTGGGTCATCGTGGCTTCGTCTATGTGGGCGTTGTATTCGGTGCTTTTGCGCTTTCGTCCGGCGGGGTTTAGCGGGTATTTTGCTACATCGGTGTTGCTAGGAAGTCTCATGCTTTATGGGGTGTTTTGGCAGATGGGGTATGGGCTTTTGGATGTGTTTAGTTTCAGCCTTAATGCCAAGCTTGTCATTGCCTACACGGTGGTGTTTCCCTCGTTTTTGTCGTATCACTTTTGGCATTATGGCATCGCGAACATTGGGCCTGAAAAGAGTGGGCAATTTGTCCACCTCATGCCCGTGTTTGGGTCGATTTTGGCCTTTTTCTTTTTAGGAGAACGCTTTTACATGTACCATCTTGGAGGTGTGGCACTCATCGGGGTGGGGATTTACCTCTCGCTCTTTTTGGGAAAGGCTAAAGCATGAGTGCTTCTTTCCCCTGCCCTTGCGGTAGCAAAATCCCTTACGCGCAGTGTTGCGAGCCTTTTCATGTGCAGGGCAAGGCGCCAACGGCCGAGATGCTCATGCGTTCACGCTATAGCGCTTTCGCGTTAAACCTCGTGGACTACCTCGTGGACACAACACACCCTGATGGGCGCACCAAAAGCCTCAAAGAAGAGATACGCCTTACATGTAAACGTTTAGTGTGGACGGGACTAGAGGTGTTAAGCGTCTGGCAAGGGGGCGAGCGCGACAAAGTAGGCAAGGTTGTGTTTCGTGCCAGTTACGTGCAGGAGGGCAAAGAGGGCATCCACGAAGAGCATTCGCGCTTTAAACGTTATAAAGGGGCGTGGATGTACGTGGATGGAGAGGTAAAATGAAAATTTACATGCGATTGACTCTTGGCTGTGTGATGCTTGCCCTTGGAGTGGTGGGATTTTTTGTGCCCAATCAGCTCCTCACAGGTGGCACAGCGGGTGTTGCCTTGCTCTTGCACTACGCAAGCGGGATGAGCGTGGGCACGTGGATGGTGCTCATTAATGTGCCGTTGTTGCTGTTGGGATTTCGGTACTTTGGGCGCGGGTATGTAGTGCGTAGCATTGTGGTGATTGGCCTAGTCTCTGTTCTTATCGATGTGTTGGCCAAGGTCGTGCACATGCCCCCTTTTGTGGTGGATACGCCCCTTGGCGCGTTGTTTGGCGGTGTGTTTATTGGGGTGGGGCTTGGACTGATTATTAAGAGTAAAACGTCTGCAGGTGGGACGACCATCATCGCGCAGATTGTGGCGAGCAAAACAGAGCTTAAGGCAGGACAAGTACTACTCATTTTGGACGCAGTGGTGTTGTGCGCGTCGTTATTTGTATTCGAAGACCGTGCCAAAGTGTTGTGGAGTGTGGTGAGTATTTATGTGACCTCGCGCATTGTAGACACCTTGCTCACGGGGCGACTGGATAAAAAAGTAGTCCATTTGGTGACAGACAAGGTCGAGGAGTTTACCAAAACCATCCGCGAAGAGCTCGGCCAACACGGCACCATCATCCAAGGCGATGGGCTGTATGGCGAGCACAAAAAAATCATTCTCATCGTCGTCGAGGTGGGTAAATTGCAATTTTTGCGCGAATTGGTACGCAAGCACGACCCTGGGGCGTTTATGATTATCACCGAAGCAACAGAGATGTTGGGGCGCGGGGATTAGCCTATTTCAACTCTGTTTCTTCCATTTTTTTTAGCCTTATAAAGCGCATCATCGGCTCTTTTTATGAGGTCTTTAATGTCTTCGTTTTTGTTGTAAACAGACACCCCAAAACTTGCAGTTTTTGGTTCACCCGATGAAAAGGAGTAAGAGGCTATTTGCTCTTTCATGCTATCGGCTAGGGCGGTTGCGCCTTTTAAGTCGGTTTGAGCGCATATGACCATAAACTCTTCTCCACCCCATCTGCCAACAATGTCTGTTTTTCTTGAGTTTGATTTCAAAATCTCTGCAAACTCTTTTAGAACAATGTCTCCCATCTGGTGTCCGTGCGCATCATTGACACTTTTAAAATGATCTATATCTACCATGATTACAGCAAATGTATGCAGAAACCTTTTTGACCGATTTGCTTCTTCTTTGAGTACTTCATCTAGTTTGTTTCTATTGTAGAGTTGTGTTAGGTTGTCGGTTATGGATAGCTCTTCAAGTTTTTTGTTTAGTGCTTTTATGGACCTATTTTTGTAAAGCACAACGCTAAGAATAGCTAAAAAGAATAAACTGATATAGATGAGCTTTCTGTAATCAAAAGCTTGCTCTATTGTGATAGAAACCCACTTTCCAACGATGCTTCTTATCTCTTCCTCTCCAATCTCTTTTAATGCTTTTTGCATGATGGAGTTTAAAAGTGGTTCATCTTTTCTTGAGGCGATGCCAAATTCTGCGTCAAATTCCAGCTTGCCTGCAACTTTTAAATCAAACAACCCCTCTTTTTGAATTGTGTAAGCGATTGAGGGAAGGATGTCAACATAGCCAAACAACTTTCCATCACGCACCTGCAGTAACCCCTCTTTAGCACTTTTAACTTGGACTATCTCTATGTCTGGATGTTTTTGTTTTAATAACTCAATAAATACATACCCTTCTACTATTCCAATTTTAAGGTTTTTAAGCCTGCTGCTATTTTCTATAAAAAATTTGTCGTCTTTTGTGGCAACAACCAATGCTTCGATGAGGTAAGGAGTCGTGAAGTTCATGTAGTGTTGGCGATTTTGCGTCTTCATGGCAGCAGGAAGGATGTCGCATTTTCCGTCTTTAATATTTTCGAGTGATTTTGACCAACTTTGCGTGGGCACCAAGACAATAGGTTTTTGGATTTTTTTTGAAACTATCTGGATGATATCTTCGGCAATGCCTTTGTGTTTTCCATTTTCGTCAATCTGCTCCAAAGGTGGAATGTTTGGAATAGAACACATCCTAATCTCTTTTTTTGTTTCTAAATATTCCCTTTCTTCTGTGTTAAGGGCTATGTTTTTATCCCTCTCTTCTTTTTGGAAACCAACGCCAAAGTATTTATTGACTAATTTTGTTTTTTCGTTGGCAGTAATTGCACCCATTGCTTTTTCAACAATAGAATAAAGTATCACATTCTCTTTTGATACCCCTAGTTTTAAGTCCTCTTTTTTTACAATTTCATCAGCAAGTTCGTCTAAGACCTCGATGTTCGTATCGCCCCCTTGAAGAATGTACTTTTGGCCGCTTGTGAGGTTGTTAAAAGCCGCATCTATCTTGCCCAAAGCCAATGCTTTTATCTTTTCTCTTGAGCTTTCAAAAACAACCAGCTCAAATAAACCCAACTCTTTTATAGTGTCAAAATAGTAAATGTTCTTGGTGATACCAACCTTTTTGCCACGCAAGGATTCTAGGCCCCCGTACTCCTCAAAACTGTTTTTTCTTGCAAAAATTGCATTTGGTATGTGAAAATAAGCATTAGAAAAATTTGCAAACTCTTCCCTCTCTCTGGTGTAGGATATAGCATCGATGATGTCGATTTTTTTATTTTCAAACTTATGAAGAGTTGGTGACCAATTGTCAACCTCTACATCAAACTTCATGCCTACTTTTGATGCCAAAAGTTTAAAATATTCAAACGAAAAACCGTTGATTTTTCCATTTTCTTCATAGCTGAAGGGGTAGTAGTCGCGAATCATGCCTATTTTAACAATTGTGTTCTCAAGGTATTTTTTTTCCTCTTCGGAGAGTAGCGCCAAAGAACTATTTATCTGCTCGCCAAGCATCTCATCAATTAACTTGACACTTAGCCATTTGCCTGAGAGTGCTGTCCATCTTTCTTCACCTATGTTGTCGAGGGCTTTTTGCATGATGGAGTACAGCAGTGGTTTGTCTGGATTAATGCCAAAGCGCAAATCTTCCTTTTTGATGCCAGGTAACTCCAATTCATCTACTAATACTAAATTAGTGTAGAGGTTTTTCTTTATGAGGTAGTTGATGTTTGGAAGGTTTTGAATCAAAGCATCAATTTTTCCAAAAACCAAGGCTTCTGTTAGTTCGTCATAGGTTTCGTAGATATGGAGCTTATTGTTTGTGTATTTTTCTAACTCTATGGTGTAGAAGACATCTTTTAAAATACCAACTTTTTTACCCTCTAGACTTTGCATGCCCTTGTAGGTGCCAAAATCGTCTCTTACAAAAATCATAATCGGGATGTTGTAGTAAGGGGTGGTAAATGTGGTAAATGCTTCCCTTTCTTTTTTGTAGGAAATACTTGTAATGATGTCAACACTTTTTTCTTGGAACGCTTTTAGGTTTTTATTCCACACACCAAAGTGCTTGTCGAATCTCAATCCAGTCTCTTGTGAAATAATTTGCAATAAATCATTTTCAAAGCCAACAATTCTGTCCTCTTTGATAAAAGAAAAAGGAGAAAAATCTGGCATCAAGGCGATTTTGACTTTTGGGTTGTTGGCGATAAACTCTTTTTCCTGAACCGATAGCTCAAGAGCTTGGGCCATCACTGGGAACAATAAAACAAATACAATAAAACGGATGAAATTTTTCAAGTAAAAACCCTTAAGGTGCGACAGTGTTTGGGCACAAAAATGCTGTATTTGTTAAAAAGCCCATTATAATACAATTTGCTTAAGGGGTGTAAAACTTTTGGCAGTGTGAGGCTTACATGTAAAGAGACTTACGCTTTTTTGGTCTGAGAAAAAGAGGATAATCACCAACTGTGAACACGATTTTTTCCTGATTTTTTGGCCTGATATAAAGCTTTATCGGCATGTTCTAGAATGGTTTCAAAACTCTCTGTGGGATTTTTTGGGTTACTGATGCCAAAGCTAGCAGTGATTGTCCCTACGGTGCTAAAGGATGCAGATTCTACCTTTTGGCGTACTTTTTCGGCTATTTTTTCCACCTCCACAATCTCTTTTGTGTTGGCCAAAATCACAAATTCTTCGCCACCCCACCTTGCAAAAACATCTTTGTCGCGTATGAGTGTTTTGACTATCTGGGCTAACTCTTTCAAGACCATATCGCCAACCCCATGCCCGTGGGTGTCGTTGACGTGTTTGAAGTTGTCAATATCAATCATAATCACAGAATAGTTTGCATGAAAAAGGTTCTTATTTTTGAGCCTTTCGAGCAACGCCCTTCGGTTGAAAGTTTGGGTGAGTGGGTCTATCTCTGCTTTGGAGCGAAGTTGGATGTTTGAGTTTTGTAAATCTATCTGTTTTTGGCGCATGATTTCCAAAAGGTAGTTAAAAAACTTTGCCACTAGACCTATTTCTGTGCCTCGTTCTTCGTGAATCTTGTGTTTAATGTCACCCGTTTTCATAATCTTAATGATGCTTTCAATTGTATCGACCCAAGGAAGTTTTGCATTGTGCTCGCTCACGTTCAAACCAATAACTTCGTGGCGTTTTTGAACGCGCAAAAAATTATATTTTGCAAGGATACCAAAAAGCATAAGGCCTAACGCAAAAGCAAAACCAAACGCACTCGCAATTCCGATGAGTTGGACAGTCACAAACTCCAAGCGGCTCATGTCTTTGGGCAATGTTGCGAAAATCCCAACAGCCAATGTGCCCCATGCCCCTGCAAAACCATGCACACCAACAACACTTAAAGGGTCGTCAACTTTGAATTTTTTTAGCAAAATAAGGTCAAAAAAATGCATCACAAACACCGATACAAAGCCCACAAAAGCAGACGTTTTTGCATCAAATTGGTCACATCCTGCGGTCACGCCAACAAGCCCCGCGATAACGCCAAAAGCAAAAATCTCAACGCTTACTTTTTCTTTGTAGATAAGAGAGATAAACCATCCGCCAAACCCACCAAAGGCAGCGCCCAGCGTGGTGTTTAAAAGGATGGAAGTAACACGCGGGTCAAAACGCAAAAGACTGCCCGCATTAAACCCAAACCAAGCAAAAAAGAGAACAAAGACCCCAAAAACGATGAAGTTATGATTGCTAGGGGCGAAGTATTTGATTTGTGCGTGTTTGAATTTTCCAAGGCGCGGGCCAAGCACAATCGCGCCAGCCAAGCCAATCCAAGCCCCAACAGAATGCACAACCGTTGAGCCTGCAAAATCCCTAAACCCAAGCTCTTTAAGCCAACCGTTTTCAGACCAAGCCCAGTGCCCAAAAAGCGGATAGATAAACGCAGTTACGACAATAGTCACAATGATATAGGCATTAAATTTGATGCGTTCTGCAACCGCCCCCGAGATAATCGTGGCGGCAGTTGTTGCAAACATAGCTTGAAAAAAGAACAATCCGTTTTCATTAAGATTGCTCCCATCAATCATAAAGCGGTCCGTTCCGATAAGGCCAGAAAAATCAGAACCAAACATAAGCCCATAGCCAATAAGCCAGAAAAACATCAGTCCAAAAACGGTGTCGATAAGGTTTTTCATAGCCACATTGATGGTGTTTTTCACCCGCACCATGCCTGTTTCTATCAAAGCAAAGCCAAGCTGCATTTGAAAAACTAAGAAGGCGCTAATGACAACCCAAAGTAGATTTGTACTTTCCATTGTTTCCATGTCAGCTATTTTAGTAGCATCTGAAAAAAAATAGAACAGTGAATTGTATAAAATTTATACAAGCTTACTTAACCACCCCTTTTTCATACCATTTGCGTAACCACGCATCGAGTGGGTACATAAATTTGTAAATGGCAGGAACTACAAGGAGCGTTAAAACAGTGGAGCTTAAAAGTCCTCCAATAATCGCCAACGCCATGGGCGCATTGCTCTCATGCCCTGCCCCGCCTCCAAAAGCAAGAGGAATCATCGCCCCAATCATCGCAAAAGTTGTCATAAGGATGGGGCGTAGGCGCTTTTCTCCCGCCTCAAAGAGCGCATCATCGATGCCCTTGCCTTCTTTGATGGCGCGGTTGGCAAAATCCACAACTAAAATAGCGTTTTTGCCCACCATGCCCAAAAGCAAGATAATACCAATCATGACAAATAAGCTAAAAGAGTTTCCACTCAAATACAGGGCAAGGACAACGCCCGTAAAAGAAAGCGGCATGGAAATCATGATAATAAAAGGCTGAACCACAGACTCATACAACGCGGCTAGAATCAGGTAAATCAAAATAATCGCCAAAAGTACCGCCGCCCCAAAGGCTTTGTTGGTGTCTTCAAGGTTTTCCACGTCGCCTGTGTAGCGGTACGCATACCCTTCTGGTAAAAGCTCGGGCATCGCTTCGTTAACCACGGTAACGATTTTATCTAAAGAGGTGTTGAAGGTGTTGGCGGTGACGAGGACTTTACGCTCCCTGTCAAAGCGGTTAATGGAAGCGGTTCCTGTGCCCTCTTCTAGGTTAAGCAAGCCCTCTAACATTACAAAATCACCCGCAGCATTGCGCACTTGGAGCTTTTTTAAATCCTCTAGCGATGCGCGGTAATCGTCACCATAACGTACGGTGATGTCAAATTGACGGCCATTGTCTTCAAGGTAAGAAACGGCGCTATCGCTGGAGTACGCAGAAGCCAAAACCGAGGCGATTTCTTGCACGCTCACCCCTGCTCTTTGGGCGTTTTCACGCAAAATGGAGACTTTGATTTCGGGTTTTCCGCTCTCGTAGTCTCTATCAACATCCACAATCCCCTCGGTTTTGTGTAGCACTTCCATGAGCTTCAAAGAGATTTCATCAAGCGTATCAAGGCTATCGCCCGTGATGACCACTTGCACCGGTGCTGTAGCGCCACCTGTGTCAAAATCATCTACTTTTTCGACCAATAATGTCATTTCTTCATAGACTTTGAGTTTTTCACGGTAAAACTGAATAATCTGCTCTTGGGTGCGTCCTTTTCTTTCTGCCACAGGCTTGAGTTTGGCGTAAATTTTGCCCTTATGAATCTCTTGGGCAGCGTTATAGCCAATGGAAACAATCGAATAAATGATGTCCTCGTCTTCTTTTAATAGCGCATCGATGGGCGTTATTTTGCCCTTCATGGCCTCTAGGCTGATGCCTGCAGGCGCTTTGATGGTGATTTGAAACTCGCTGTTGTCTTCCATGGGTAAAAAGTTCATACCCACACTTAGCGTGGTTGAGGCAATTAAAATACCCACAGTTGCGACAATCGTTAGCACTTTAAAACGCAAAATAACCCGCAAAAGCGCCACGTAGCTGTTGTCAATGGCTTTAAAAATAGGTTCTGTGGCGTAGTAAAACTTACTCTCTTTGGCACTTAAAACCCGCGCCCCCATGCTTGGGATGAGCATAACCGCCACAAGATAAGAGATGACAATGCCCGCGGCTACGGTCATAGCAAAGGAGTTAAAAAACATCCCTACGATGCCGTCCATAAACGCCACCGGAACAAAAACAGCTAAAAGAACGGCGGAAATGGCGAGGATGGAAAAAGCCACTTCTTTAATACCCTCAAAAGAGGCTTGAAAGGGCTCCATCCCCTCTTCCATTTTTTTCATAATGTTTTCAATAACCACGATGGCATCGTCAATAAAAATCCCAATAGCAAGGGTGAGGCCAATGAGCGTTAAGCGGTTGAGGTCGTAACCTAGCGCGTCAATGATGGCAAACGTTCCAATGACCGAAGTGGGAATGGCAAGGGCCGAAACAAGGGTAGCGGTGACATTTCTAAGAAACACAAACACGATGACGATGGCCAAAAAGGCCCCAAAAATAAGGTCAAAGCGGACATTGTTGATGTTGACCATGATTTTTTCAGACTGGTCTTGCAAGACTTTAATCTCAAACTGCTCGCCCGCTAAGTGTTGGAGTTTAGGAAGGGCTTGTTTGACTCCCTCGATAATCGTCAAAGAGTTTTCGCCCGCAATTTTCTTGACCTCTAGCGTCACACCCCGCTGGCCATTGAAAGAGGAGTAGCTTTTGGCGTCACTTAAGCCGTCCTCGATGGTTGCGACATCTTTGAGTTTTACGCCAGGCTTTACCAAGATTTCACCCACTGCTTCAATGCTTTTAGCATCCCCTTCTGCTTTGATGATGATTTCTTGGGTTTGGCTAACCATCTTTCCAACGCCTTGTTTGATGTTTTGCTTGGCGATGATAGCGCTAATTTCCGAGGAACTTAGGTTGTATTTTGCTAACAAGAATGGGTCTAAAAAGATGCGAATTTCGCGGTCTTGGTAGCCAACAACGGTGACTTCTCCAACCCCTTTGATACGCTGAAGTTGGGCTTTGAGTTTTTCATCGGCAAGACGCATGAGTGCCTTGCTATCATCGCCTCTATCGGCGATAAAAAGACTGACAACTGCCCCCGAGGCCCCAAGTTTTTTGACTACAGGCTTTTCGACTTCATTGGGAAGGTCGAGCGCTCCGATTTTATCGCGCACGTCATTGGTTGCTTCGTTGAGGTCTTTGGAGAGTTCAAACTGAATGGTGACGACGCTAAAGCCCTCATAGCTCGTGGACATGAGCTTGTCGATGCCATCCACGCCCGAAACGGCTTCTTCGATTTTATCGGTGACTTTGGTTTCTACGGTGGAAGGGTCTGCGCCGTTGTAGGTGGTTTGCACGGTAACGACGGGAAAGTCAACGTTGGGGAAAAGGTTGATGGGCATGGAGTTGTACGACATCAATCCAAAAACAATAAAGGTCAAAACGCCCATGAACGTGGTGATGGGTCTGTTGATTGCGAGTTTGTACATGGGTTATTCCACGATGATGGTGCCATAGCCAAAAAGGCCTGGAAGAAGGTTTTGGGCTTTGACTTCAGCTTGCATTTTGCGGGTGCTTGAAAGAACTGCGGGGTAAATTTTGCTAATGACGCCCTCGTAGGTTTCCTCACTCCCATCAACGCGATAGACAAATCTTTGTCCTACGTGAACGTTTTGCCAGTATTTTTGATCAAATTCAAGGATTAGCTTGATGGCATCGGTGCTCTCTACGGTTAAAAGTTTGGTCTGAGAGCCCAGTACAATACTGCCAAGTTCGGTCATTTTTTTGGTGACTACCAGATCATAGGGGGCGCGAAGTTCTGTTTTTTTGTAGACAATTTCTTTGTTTTGGGCGGTGAGAGCTTTGATCTCTTTGTCGTGAAGGTAGTTATCCATTTTTTCTTTTTCGATGACATCGGCGATTTGGGCATAGCGGTCGTATGATTTTTGGGCGTGTTCGGCATTTTTCTTGGCGATTTCATAGGCGTTTTTTTCCTCGGCATTGTGCAAGGAAAGAAGTAAATCGCCTTTTTTCGCCTTGTCGCCAACGTCTACATGTAAACGCGCTACAATTCCAGAAAGAGAGAGCCCTAGCTCTGAACTTCGTTCGCTTACCACATCAAAGGTAGCGTACACTTCCTCTGCAACAAGGGCTTGAAGCATCAACAGCATGGCTAGAAAAACTTTTTTCATTGAATCGTTCCTTTGGTTTCTTTGTCCGCTTCATAAAACGGGGCAACTTTTTGGTGTTTTGGTTGGGTGCATTGGCTTAGGAGGAAGGTGATGTGCTCGATGAGGATGCTTTGCGCTTCGTAAAAGCCCATATTGGAAGCTTTTGCGCGCACTAATAGTCCTTTGATTAGCAATGTGATACTCGTGGTAAGCAGCTCAATGTTTTCGACAACAAATTCGCCTTTTGCTTCACCCTCGCGGAGGCTTTGGATAATGAAGTCGAAGTCTTTTTGAAAAAAGCTTTCAAAATACGCTGTGTAAAGCCCTGTTTTGTCGATGAGCATGGCGCTAATGAAGTGCTGGTAGAGGCTAAGAATCTGCTCTTTGTCCTCCTCTTCTGCACATTCCCCGAAGTTGAAAAAATCTAAAATCTTCTCTTTGGCGGACATGGCGTCTGTGATGCGCTTAGTGTAGGCCTCGTGATGGCGGGCAACAATCATGTCCCAGATAGCAAAAATAATCTCTTCTTTGTTTTTAAAGTAAAGGTAAATTGTCCCTTTGGCTACTCCTGCACTTTTGGCGATGGCGTCCATGCTGGTTTGTTGGATACCTTTGTCGCAAAAAAGTGCGATGGATGCGCGGGCGATGTCATTGCGCTTTTCTTCCTTGTCGATGATGCGTGCCATGATTCTCCTTTAATGACTGACGGTCATTCATTTGTGGAATCATACTTCTTTGCATTATTTTTGTCAAGAAAAAATCCCTACATGTAAAAGATTTAGAAGGAAGGATGAAGTTTTGGTTTTTGGGATCAGATGGGCTAATTATGGGGCAAGGTTTTTTAGGAGCGCCTTTTCTTCTTCAGGCAAAAGAAAACGCCATTTACCAAGCTCAAGCTCAAGCGTCAAACTTCCAATGCTCACGCGCTCAAGAGCGATGACTTTTAGAGGTGTTCCAAATTTGGCATCACTAAGCGCGCCAAAAAGCCGACGGATGTGGCGGTTTTTGCCCTCGTCGATGATGACTCGGAGTTTCGTTTTTGCGCCACCTGTGCCTATTTTTTCGACTCCAAGGGCTTTGAGTAAGCCTTGTGGGGTCTCTACGCCTTGTAAAGCTTGCGCTATGTGTGCGTCGCTCACGTGGCCTCTGACCCAGATTTCATACACCTTCACGCAACTTCCTGGCTTGGTTAGGGCGTTGTTGATTTTACCCTCAGTGGTAAAGAGCAAAAGCCCCCTAGACTCCAAATCAAGGCGGCCGATGGGCATCCACCCTTGTTCATACGCCCAAGAAGGCAAAAGGTTATAGACCGTTTTTCGCCCAAGGTCATCCGAGCGTGTGACCAGATAGCCTTTGGGTTTGTTGAGCGCGAGCAGTTTTGCGGAAGTGTGAACGGCTTGGGGTGCCTCTAGGGTAGGCTCAGCATCACGGCTCACGAGGTTTTCTTGTATTTTCAGGTGTGTATTTTTTCATTTTTAAAGTCTTTAATGGCACTTTCTCTAATCTCTAATTTATAACTCAAAACAGCTACCGCTTGGTTTCATCGGTTAGATATTGCTCAAAAGAGACACTCTCGTCATCTCTTGTTGCTTTTAGTAATTTTAAATCTTCAATATCCTCTTTTGAAATTATTTCCAATCCGTCGTTTTTAAAATGATCCAGCATCCATAAAACTTTTTTAGCCAAGGTTTCATTTTGAATATTGATTGTTAGTGTCTGCATGATGAATTCCTCTGATAGTATTGGGGATATTTTAACAAAATTTAAGTGAACATTTGCCAAATACTCGATGTGTTTTTTGGTTAAAAAGTAGCCTGTCACCTTTTTTATTTTTCTAATTTGTAAATCAAAACAAGCTACCGTTTGGTTTCATCGGTTAAATATTGCTCAAAAGAGATGCTCTCATCATCTCTTGTTGCTTTTAGTAATTTTAAATCTTCCATATCCTCTTTCGAGACTATTTCTAATCCATCATTTTTAAAATGCTCTAGCATCCATAAAACTTTTTTAGCCAAGGTTTCATTTTGAATATTGATTGTTACTGTCTGCATGATGAATTCCTCTGACAGTATTGGGGATATTTTAACAAAATTTAAGTGAACATTTGCCAAATACTCGATGTGTTTTTTGGTTAAAAAATAGCCTGTCATCTTTTTACTATATTTGCTAGTTTTTCTTCCTCAAGTATATTGTCTAAAAACTTTTCCAATGTTGCTCTATTGTCAATCGTTATGAAAAAAGAAAAGCCCGTACAATCTCTTATGTGTTTGCCATCTACTAGGAATTC